>JBDRGH010000376.1:0-4360 GCA_043818015.1 Pseudomonadota bacterium | reverse complement strand
CTTACCATTCACCACTCTGCCCATGCCCCTAATCCTTCCGTTTACATAGATCTCACCGTCCACCATCCATTCAGCTGTATGGTAGCCGGCATACTTCTTAATGGTTATTTTCCCTTTTCTCATTCCGGCACCGGCCCAATCTCTGACGCTACCTTCTACAATAAGTTCACCGCCTTCCAGTCTTGCTCCTGTAAAATTCCCTGTATCTCCCTCTATAAGTAATCTCTTGCCGATTGGGAGTCGGTAGCCAATCAAGTGCACCTTTCGCTTCAATTCACCAAGCTTGAGGGTAATCTCAGGTTCTTTAGCATGGTTGCAGAGAGCAGATATGTAGATGCCGGATGGACCGGTAATCAGATAAGGTAGCCTATCAGCGCTATCTAGTTCGTAACAGAATTCCTCGATGTCTTCCGCGGTATAATCAATATCAGCAATCGTCTCCTCTGCTTTAGAATATGCCTCCATTAACCTGCTACGTTCCACCACCCATACGAGACTTTTGACTTCTTCTTCTACTACCTTCTCGTAGCCCGCTACCATCTTATTTATTATCAAATCTTTGGATTTGATTATACTATCCAAAGGTATCTCTCTCCGTCTTGATTTGTAATCTTTAAATCTCTCGAAGGGGTTTCTCATTTACCTCTCCCGTTGTCACGAATATTCTTTAAGTGAATCAAATCATTCTTGATCTCTGCGTAGACAGGGTGATCCCCTTCTCCTGGTTTCAAATCTTCTCCAGCGAGGATCTTGAAACCGACGGCGAAGGCGTCCTTGACGTCTTCCTTCTGTTCACTGAACCTATGGAATACCTCGTCTACTGCCTGTTTGGCGAGGTATATCTGAAGGGGATCGTTCCTCCTATTTGTTTCCCTCTTTAACATGTACTCTTCTTTCCATTGAACCCTATGGGCAATGGCGTACGGAATAATAGTTCTCACATCTTCTATATCTACCTGGTCACGCTCTAACAACCAAGCGATAGCTTGAGAATAGCTTTTTATGCTAGCGGGGAGTCTATTGGACGCACAGTTCTTTACCTCATGACACAAGTACCCCGTATAATGACAACCCTCTTCACACGTCTCGTCCGACCTTTTCTGTCCGTACTTGTAACAAAAAGACAACTCCGCGATTAACATAATAGTAAAAGCACTGGCATCTAAGTCGAACTCCAACTGGCGCATCTCTGCTTGTACCTTCCTTCTCTCTTCACGGTTAATAGCTTCTATTCCAAACTCCGTTTTTAAGTGAGCTCCAAACTGATTACAGATTTCCTCAATCTGGGCGACTTTCCTCTCATACGATACCTTGCTCCGTAATACCTTCTCTAACTTCTTTTCACAAACCGAGTCCCTAAGTATATTTTCTTTCTTATTGTCGCCTATCATAAAGGATAAGTTTGGCCCGGGATGTTTCGATTCCACCACTACATCGAATCTATCCGTCAGAGGAGCAATAATAGTATTCGTTCCTCTATCTTGATAATTCGCGGTAGCGTAGAGACAATATTCTTCATTTATTATCATATCATTGAGATACTCCCAGTTCCCTCTGTCGACTCCATCGAGGATCATACTCTGTTTCGTTTCAGGCAGTCGATTGATTTCGTCCACGATCTTTACTGGTAACTGGGAAAAGTTACTCCAAACTACGTCCTCTATACCGCGATTTAGCTTGCCTAAATCTGGTCTACCAATTATTTTTTCCTCGGTTTGCTCGGGATGACCTGGTACTTCACTGCTCCAAATCACTCCCAATGGATACTGATAGAGCAATGAACATCCATATTCAGCCGAAGTTGTCTTTCCCAGTCCGGGTTCCCCTATGATTAATTCTTTACCCCTGTTCAGCCCCGTGAGTAGGGTCAGAAGCATAGTGGAGTTAAACCTCTCCCCCTTTATTTCAATATCCGGCCGACTGAAGTATAGGTTGTCTTCTATAAATTTGTATATGTTCTTAATCTTTTCCTGAGAGTTCATTTTGTCCTTATCTTGTGCCCAAGTGAAAGGTCAGTAAATACCATTTGACCTCAGGTACACATCCTCATATTGCTATGTCCTCCGAGGCTGATGCTATTCTATTACCCTTAGAGCCCCTCTCTCCTTTTTTTTCTTCTTCCCCTTCCCCGCAACCAGGTTTTGATTAAACAAAGCGTTCTTTGTGATAACCGAATTTATGATGAAATAGGTTATAACTGCCTTTTCCCATTCTTTACTCGTGTCGAAATTACTTAGTCTGGCCTGATATTTTGCCCGAAGGCTTCTAAGGGAGGCCTCATCGAAAGCAAGTATCTGTTCCGCTATTTTACTCAAGGCATTTTCGATCATCTGTCTTCTCCTCCTCAGTTATTGGACTCGAATACGGACTCCTTAGATCACTCAGGTTGCTCCTCCTGTTCAACGGTTTTTCTTCTCCTTGTAGTCTTCTTCGTGGTTGGAATTACCTGCTCTCTCTCCTTCACGGTCTCTCTCGCTCTAAGTTTTCTCGCCTTTTTCTTCCGTCTTCGTCTCCGTGCTAGCTCCCTGTTTCTCTCCCGCATTCAGAAAACCTCCTCTTCGTTGTGTTTCCGTTAAACCGGGCACTCTCAGTCTTCCTCTAGGTCTCCTTCAGATTTCTCTGTCTTAAACCGATGCATAGACCAGCGTCGAGTTATTCGGTCTCCCTTATAAATCAGGACAGTGCCGGCATACCCTTCTCTGATGTCTCTGTACAGCTCCTCCAGTTCCTCTTTATTGACTATATTGCCTCCAAGCACTTTCTCTCGATATACCCTGACCAGCTCTAACCCTTCCGCCTCCGCATAAGCCTTAATTTCTGCCTCTTGGTCTTCCGGGTCAGGGTTTACCCGTCCCACTCTACCAGTGGAGGCCTTAATATAGCCGATAGCCTTTGCCTTGGGATCCCCCATCTTTTACCCCGGCTCTTTGCTCCCTCTGTCTCCTTGATTACCTAGTCCCCGGCCAGATCCTCTTTTCAGATGCCAGTTGACAACCATTAATCTATAGCAATCTACATAATAAGTCAAAGAAATTCACCAATCCCCGGCAAAAATGACGCCCGCCAACGCCCGCAGAACATTGAAAAACCAAAACTGACCTGTCCATCGGGGATGGGAGAAATAATCTTTGGTGTCTCTCTAACTACAGGTGCCAACGAAACCGCATAAGAAACAGTCCATATAAAGTGCCATTTAAGAGCAAGAGCGATATTCCTGCCCAGTAATACATTTCTGCGGGGATATCTGGATAGATTAGGGGAGCGATATAGTGGTCTATAAACCCGCCTTGATAGCTCGTATCGGTCCCTTGGCTCCGCAAGAACTGCTCCAACGGTGTGAGTGGGCATACGCACCCGGGCCAAAACTCGATCACGAGTGCCCAGAGAAGTGATGGAATGTGCAAAATGGCCACACGCTTCCACCGCCATAGAGCAGCGGCACCGAAGATCACAAATAGGATAAACGCGAAATGTACAACAAGAACTGTATCTGCTAGAAACTTGAACAGATTGGCTTCCTTTATCTGTTTATTTCTTCCAGAAGTCCGGTACCAGAAGCAATATGATACTATACACTTCCAGCCTTCCCACGAACATCAGGAATATTAGGACCCACTTACCTAGATGTGGGATACCGGCATAATGATCCGTCGGTCCAACGCCGCCAAGACCAGGTCCAATATTGCCAATGCAGGCGGCGACGGAGGTTAATGCGGTTACCTGATCCATGCCCAAAAACGACATTATGAGGGAACCGATAATGAACAGAACCATGTAGAGCAGGAAGAAACTCAACACACCATTCATGACGTCAGGGGCGACTGCTTGCCCTCCGAGCTTTACGGTGAAGACCCCGTGGGGGTGAATAAGCTGCTTCAGACCCTTTTTGATATGTTTTAACAAGAGCATTATACGCACGCATTTAATACTACCACCGGTTGAACCTGCACAGCCACCTATAAACATTAAGAGCACCAGGAACATCTGGGAAAAAGGGGGCCACTTCTCAAAGTCTGTTGTCACGTATCCGGTTGTGGTCACAATGGAGGCTACCTGGAATGAAGCGTATCTTAGTGCCTGAAAAATGTTTTTGTATACACTAAAGTAGGTATTGATAGTTATGAATAGGACAGCAATCCCGAATACGGACATATAAAACCGAAACTCCCTGTTTTTCAAGAGCTCACCTGCATTTCCTTTAAGCATCCGGTAATGCAGCGCAAAATTGGCTCCGGCAATGAGCATAAAGACAGTAATCACAATGTCAAAGTAAAGGTTGTCGAAACCCCCTATGCTGCGGTTCAGTGTCGAGAAACCACCGGTAGCCATCGTACCGAACGTTTGGCAAAGGGCAGTGAAC
>JBDRGH010000375.1:0-3300 GCA_043818015.1 Pseudomonadota bacterium | reverse complement strand
TCAGGCCCAGGCGGAAAAAGGATTGCTTTGAAAGTACTAGTTATCAATACGGGAAGTTCCTCAATTAAGTATCAGTTATTCGACATGGGCGACCAGAAGGTTTTGGCTTCAGGTTTACTTGAAAAGATTGGTGAAACCAGCAGCATACTGACCCACAAGGTAGTGGCAGGAAAAGGGGGCGATTTCCGAATAACAAGAGAAGGGACGGTTGCGGATCACCGCGAGGGGCTTAACCAGGTTGTGGATTTACTGGTCGATGCAGAATACGGGGTTATTCGGGACAAATCCGAAATCGCAGCAGTGGGGCACCGTGTTGTCCATGGTGGAGAAACTTTTCAGTCTTCAACGATTATTGATGAAAGGGTAGTTGCGGCGATTAAGGAAAACAGCTCTTTGGCTCCTTTGCATAACTGTCCCAATCTGACTGGAATTGACGTTGCCCGCTTACTTTTCCCGAATTCGCCACAAGTCGCGGTATTTGATACGGCCTTCCACCAAACGATTCCTCCGAAAGCTTTTCTTTACGCTCTTCCTTATGACCTGTACAAGAAGGATAAGGTGCGCAGATATGGTTTCCATGGAACCTCCCACTCCTACGTTGCTGAAGAAGCTGCAGACTATTTAGGCCGGTCTTTGAGTGAATTGAATCTGATTACCATCCACCTAGGAAACGGGGCCAGCATGGCGGCTTTGAAAAATGGGAGGTGTGTAGATACCACCATGGGGCTGACTCCTTTAGAAGGATTGGTTATGGGAACCCGTTGCGGGGATGTGGATCCCGCGCTTCCATTTTTCCTTGCAGATCATCTGAAAATGTCTCTTGAAGAGATTCATACGCTCATGAATAAAGACAGCGGTTTGAAGGGAATTTGCGGAACGAACGATATGCGGGAGGTAATAGAGAAAAAAAATGCCGGTGACGACCGGGCAAGAACTGCTGTGGACGTTTACTGTTATCGAATAAGAAAATATGTCGGTGCTTACTTTGCTGTCTTAGAAAGCATAGATGGTCTTGTCTTTACAGGGGGGATCGGGGAAAATGCCCCTGATATCCGGGAACTGTCTTGTCAGGGATTAAGTAAACTTGGCATCGAGATCGATTCTAAAAAAAATAACGAACCTGGGAAGGAAATTAGAGAGATCAATTCTTTCGGCAGTGAAGTTAAAATCCTGATTGTTCCGACTAACGAGGAATTAAAAATCGCCCAGGAAACAAAAAAGGTGATTGAATCTCGAAACTTGAAGCCGGAAACCGGGAAGGAACAAGAAACAAGGGGCGAATGAGACAAGATATCACCTTGTTTTTAACCTCTTAATCAGTACCTGGACTTTCAGACCTGCGATTATTGAGCGGTCGGATAAAGAATTCTATATTCAGCAAAAGACTCTACGTAAGGATTTTGGGGTAATACAAGAACCCTGTGAGAGACAAGAGAGGGCCTCTTGCTGAACCTTGTATCCTGCGTAACATAAGGGATAATAGGTGACCAACAAATACGGGTTCTGTTCGATCTGCTCTCGAAATCCAACATAGGGGCTTCCTTTTCTAGGAAGCCTTCCTCATCTTCAACAGTTCTGCAAATGTTTCAATCCTCGTCCTCATCTGCCCAGCACTGTAATTTCGAGTATCATAGACATCACCTTCGAGCACCAGGCAAGGGATGCCCAACCTCTCTTTTATTGTTTTTTTCACCATCAGGGGGGTAATAGTCCACGGACGACACGAGTAGGGATAACTAATGATGAATCCGTCCACGTTCCATTCCTTGCAATACTCTGTGAAGTAGTCTATTCCTCCCTGGCAGGAATACAACAGGCCCCGCTTGGAGAACCCTTCCATTATCTTTTCACCATACACAGTTGACTTTGCTTTTGTACGCTCAACGGGGGCCAGCCAATCAGTGGAACAAACAGCCATCGACAATCCAAGGCTCTCCACCATCTTGAGTATAGAGGGATCAACGGCCTGCCTGACCCCAAAATATATCTTGGGAGCACCTTTTTCAACGACGCCCTCACCCCTGTCTACCCGTTTCTTCGTCTCTCCAATCAATGTGGTAAGGGCATTATACGCATCGTCTTTCTTTCTCATAGGGGTATTGCTCATCCACATTGGAAGACCGACGTCTGCCTGACTGATAGCCTGGGGGTCGCTTTTTCCCACCATCTCCACCAAGGTGTTGAAGTTCCAGTAAAATTTTGCATTTTCTCGAACACCAGCCCTCCGTATCTCTTCCGTAAACGTGTGGCCGGTTACCTCTTCGATCTTCTTGAAGGCCTTCTCCATCTGGCCACCAACGTATCGGAGCCGCCTCTCGTTCAGCCGATCAGGCCAGTCCCCCCACTCAGCATCCATGCAGGAATCCACATAAACGGTGGGAATGTCATACAGTTCAGCCAGCAGTTGGTCCGCCTCCGCAGGCTGATCACAGTACCAACCAGCTGAGACCATTAAATCAGGTTTGGGTATTATCCCCATTTCGATGGCTCCTATGTGTGTCTGCCAGAGGGCACAGTGAGCCTCTCCTACCCCCAGCCCGGTCTTCTCGCCCGCCTCAATAATCGGGTCAAGTTTGTCAAAGATCGTACCCATGGTGAGGTTGAGCACTTGCGCTATGCTCGTTGTATAGATGTCATCTGAAAGCTTTTGAAGCGCGAACATCATAGCGCCTGGAAAGGGCCAGTCACTATAGATGACTTTCTTATACTCCTCCCTACAGAGGGGTAAAGAGACAATCTCCTCCATCCACACGCGCAAGAGCTTTCGAATCCCTTCAAGCTCAATACGAAAATTCTCCCGAAGCCTTGCCTCTGCCCTGCTTATGTCCTCCTTCCCTATGCCAAGAATATCAAACGCCTTGTCGATCCTCGGCCTCTGTTGCTCCAATTCCTGGTCCTCATACCCACATAACTTCATAAGATCTGTGTACATACGACACCTCCTTCATCTAACCCTAAAGACCCCGCTTCTTGCTCAACATCTCAACAAACGCCTCAATCCTCGTCCTAAAGGGCCCCTTCTCAGAAACATCATAGTCCGACTCAATCTTCAACATCGAAAGATTGGCCCGCTCCTTTATCTTCTTCTCAAAATAAAACGACTGAATGTCATACCCATCCCGGTACATCAACTGATACCACAAAACACCATCCGCCTTATAATCCTTCGCCAAACCCAATAGGTAATCGATCCTCTCTCCCGATGGCCGGTTCCACGCAGGTGGAACCCGCTTCAGAAAATACGTGTCCGCTAACGCCTTGCTGATCGGACCCCCATCTAACTGAACATTGTTCCAATAC
>JBDRGH010000374.1:0-3543 GCA_043818015.1 Pseudomonadota bacterium | reverse complement strand
GAACAACGGATTAGTGGATTTTTCACCCTTTCTTTCCGATCTGATTATAGAAATAATAGCATTAAGCGCCTTTGGAACATTTTTAGCAACAGCTGCCTGTTTCCCTGCTATTGGGGTTGTACTCAGGGTGAGCATTGCAGTTCCAAAATCTCGCAGAAAGTTCGTCGGTCCGAATACCGGACTCCATTGAGTATTCATCTTGGCAATAAAACGGGTGATCTTTGCCGATATGCCCAATATGGTTCCCAGGGTATCCATATCAGCATTTTTAAGAGCTCTTGCCATGCGGTAAGCACGGGGGTTGCTTCTATTAAACTCTACACCCCGTTCGACAATCTTCCACCTATCAACCATGACCCCATTTTCCCTTACTCTCTCTTTTTCAAGGAATCGGGCCATAATCACATTGTCTTGATGTTTATATGCCATAGAAACTACATCCTGCATGGTTCCTTTTGAAGGGCCACTTGCGATTAGTTCCTTACGAAGGCTCGGTTTCGCTACTTTCCACCAATCCTCATTGGGGGCTATCTTTACAAGGCCAGAAAAGGCTTGATCTACCTTGTTCTTTTCTCCGCGGGCAATAATCTTTACACGTTGTAGCATGAGGTTCCCGATGGGATTAAGCACCTTCTTTTCTGACCCTCTCCGCTGCTTGCTGGTTGGTCCCGTAACCGAGAAACCTTCACCAATTCCCTGATAAACATTCGATTCCGGGGTTCCCATATCTCTAAATAAAGGCAAGTAACGCGGGTTATTTTTCTTCCACAAGGCTACCGTGTCAGGAGATTCAAGTTCATATTTAACCGCCAGTTTTAGATTCTCATCGCCCATATCCCACCAGGATTTAGCAGCGGCATCGTATCTTAATTTGGTTGCCGGATCGAGTGCTTTAAGATAGGCTCTGGCATCGGCTGTTTTTATGCCCGACATCCCCTCTATGTATCGCGGATCAATTTCCCTTTGGTTTTCCTCTGACAGCTCCTCATTCTCTTTGGCCACTTCATTGATGTGCCGTTGGTATAGATTCTCATTTACATCTTCGGCTATCAAATTGTGCATGTATTTTTCGAGTTCTTTGGTGGCAACATTTAACGATTTCATCTTCTTGAAGATAGGTTGCACTGTCTGCTCCAAGAACCGTCTTTCCTGATCGCCCCTAATCTTGGAGTAGGCCCGCAGATGCAGTATCGGATCACCCTTATCCGCATCGGCAAGGATAGTTCCACCTGCCTTGATTGCATCCCACATCGCTTGAGCATCGTTAAATCTGTCAAATAAGGACTGGAATGTTGCCGCTTTCTTTGATTCTTCGGGAGATTCCCAAGGTGCAGCAGACTGGTTGGTAGAGGGGGGCTTGGGGGTTGAGAAACGGATACCTGGTTCCCCGGCAGGCTTCCCTCTTCCTTCTGCATACTTGCTCATCGCAGCGGCCAGTATTTTGCGGGACTTATTGATGTCTTTGAAATAAGGGAGGGATACCATTTCGTGATTAATACCAAGAGCATTAATAGCTTCATTCACAAGACGTTTAGCAATCTGAATAAGTTTCTCAAATACAGTCGGATTTGATTGTGCAAGATTATCCCAAAACTTTTCATTTACAAACTGATCTCCAGCAAATCGAGATAGCAATTCTTCATATCCAAGAGAATCATCAACTTTATTAAGAGATCCAAGGTCAGTCATTGTTTCGGTTAATCTTGATTTGAATTCCTCCATATTTTGTATTTCTGGACGTAACAATTCTCTCAACTGTATATATAATTCTGGTGACTCAAACTGCATTGTATGAAGCAATTCATGTCCAAGAATCATAAAGTGTGGATTTTTCGTCTTTATGTTTATAAAGATTTTTCCAGGAGTTTTATCTGTTACAAATCCTTCAATTGTATCTAACGCTTTATCGTTCATTTTGATCCAAATTATTTCTTGATTCCAAGTTCTCGCAATCTTTTGGATATCTTTAGTTGGAGTGTCCAACAAAACGGGAGTGATTGCATCTGTGGGGATTTCTCGTCCGAGTTCTTTGGATATTTCTTGTCTGAGAGATTCAATTTCGTTTCCGTAGGTTCCAATTGCTTCCGTATGCTTGGGCAAACTCTTATCATTGATAGTCACTCCTTTCTTGAGTGGTGTGGATAGTTTGATTTCTCCTTTCGTTTCCCCGAACATCTCCTTGGCGAGAGATGGGGGCGTTATTCCCTTCTCTTTGGACACCTCTGCGATCCGGTCCGCAAATTGTTCTCGATCGAATGTTCCTCTTATCGGCATCACAACGGCAACAGGCTTGCCTTTGTCTTTGAATAGAATTGGTGATGTATCGCGGGCATTCTCCTGTAAAAACACCTTTGCGTTTGGATATTTCGTAAGAACGGCATCGACATATTGTGCATTCGCGGTTAGATTGCCACCATCTTCTGCGATAATATGAACCTGTGGGACTTCTCTTGTAGCATCCCCCATGCCGGTATGGAATTCTCCGACAATCGTAGCGGGAACGGTATTGGTTGTGGGAAGGATTTTCTTAATATCAACTGGCTTTGTGGCATATTTAATTCCCGGTGGCTTTTCCGTTTTTATTGCGTACTTCCCGTCAGAGTACCATCCAACCTTAGAATCATAATAATTATTTGTCGCCTCGGGATTATCTGCGTTCTCAGCGGAGGTGACAAGTTCCTGCTTACGTGGTTTGAATTCATTGTAATATTCAACGCCTTCCTGAGCGATCCGTTTTCCGGTCGGTTCTGTTCTTGGTTTTGGTAATTGTGCTGGTTTCTTTTCCGAGACAGGAAACTTACCTGCCATCTTCTTGAATACCTGAAGGTGTGCCTTGTCGTTCACAATAGTAAATGAGCCATCTCCAGGGATGTCAATCGTAATGGTCGAGGTATTGGCAAGATCAATCTTCCGCTCAAAATAGTTATACCCTTTACCTTCTCCAGCATCCTCTTGGATGTAGTGGTATTGATCGCGGTACTCCGGGTTTTCTACCTGCGCCCCCTTTATTTCTGCTACATCAACCTTCTCTGGAGCCACCTTCATGGCCTCATCAATCGCGCTTATGAGATACTTCTTCTGCTCCTTCGGCGTCGTTACAGTAGCCTCTTTCTCTGGAGTGACAGGGATAACCTTTGCCTTTTTCTCCGCTATCTTTGCTCTGACGGCGGCAGTTCCCTTGCCTTCCTTCGGAGTTTCCTTCATTTCCTCTGCCGTCTTAAATCTCCAATACTCAACGCGCCGAGTTGCGCTAACCTGCAAACCGCCTGCCTTTTTGAGCGATTTCGGGTCGAATGTTCCGGGTAATCTCTGAACGATTTCGCCATGACCATACTCTTTCGGTACAGCAATGTGAACTTTCCCATCAACGAGATAAACAAAGGCTCCCCTGATATAATGCTTTCCAAATGAATCAACCAGTTCCCCTCGAAATGCTCCTCGGGGAAACTTCTTCTCCTTAACAGCAACAAGATCTTCCTCGGTCAATTCATGTGGAGGTTTGGACCGGATTATCTGCTTCCCCTCTGCTATCTTTGCCTTAAC
>JBDRGH010000373.1:0-2266 GCA_043818015.1 Pseudomonadota bacterium | reverse complement strand
AGATGCACTGGTAGCGGTTAAGAAGTTTGTTTTTGAGGAGAAGAAGCTGACGATGGCAGAATTGCTCGATATCCTTAAGAATAACTGGGAAGGGAAAGAAGACGTCCGTATGATGTTTCTGACCGACGCCCCAAAGTTTGGGAATGATGATGATTCCGTTGATTTGGTTGCGAGAGACCTGTATTACAGAATAGCGGAGGAGACGAAGAAGTACAAGACCTACTATGGGACTGCTGGTTTTGTAGATGGCAGTACGGCTTCAGCGCCTTATTCGTATGCCATAGCTACGTGGGCTACTCCTGATGGGAGGAAAGCGGGCGATGCTTTTCATGATGGGAGCATATCTCCCGAGACGGGGATGGACAAGAAGGGGCCTACTGCTGCTCTCAAGTCGATCTCGAAGGTCGATCCAGTGAAATCATGGAACCATCTTTGCAATCAATCATTCATGCCTCAGTTCTTAAAGGGAGACAATGCGAATGTTTTTGCGGACTATCTCACTTCATGGGGTAATTTAGGTATTCACCACATTCAATTTACCGCTGTCGGTAAGGATACGATGCTTGATGCCCAAAGATATCCGGAGAAATATTCTGACTTGATAGTGAGGGTATGTGGATACTCTGCCTATTTTGTTGACCTGAGCAAGGGGTTGCAGGATGAGATTATAAAGAGAACCGAGCAGCGCTTCTAGTGAGTCTTGAAAGAGATTAAGAATGGGTTTACCTTTTGGTGGTGTAGGGATCGCCCTACACCACTTTTTTTGATATAAAGATCCCAGGATGGAAGGCGCAGCTGCTTGATACAGACGTTTGCAGTAGGAAGGTCCAGTCTTCGATATTCGAGGTTCCCTGTGCGAATCAGTTCCATCAAGACATCGAGGCTGCCCGGAGGCATTTCGATTCGGCCAGGAAGCCATAAAGGGAAAACCAATTGGGATTAGAACTGTTCAATTTGGGCAAGACCTTTGTTGATACCACCGACAACGTAAATGTGGAGGCGCTCCGGAATATTAATCTTCTGGTGAATGACGGAGAGTTCGTGTCGGTGGTCGGACCCAGTGGTTGTGGTAAGACTACGATGCTTCGTATAATTGCTGGTTTTGAGAAAGCCTCCTTCGGGAAGGCGCTTTTGGATGGTAAGGAGATTACCGCCCCGGGTCCCGAGATAGGGATAGTTTTTCAAGAATACGCGCTATTTCCCTGGCGTACGGTTAGAGAGAATGTGGAATTTGGTTTAGAATTGAAGAAGATATCTCGAACGGAGAGAAGAGAAAGGTCACTCGAGTTTATTGAGATGGTCGGACTTCGAAATTTTGAGAATAAATACGCTAAAGAGCTATCCGGCGGAATGAAACAGAGGGTGGCTATTGCCAGGACCCTGATCAATGAACCCAAGATCGTGTTGATGGACGAGCCTTTCGGCTCGGTAGATGCACAGACCAGAAATTCTCTCCAGGAATTCCTGATAGCTCTGTGGAGGGGGAGGGGCGATACTGTAATTTTTGTCACCCACAACGTGGATGAGGCGGTATTTTTATCTCAAAGGGTGGTGTGTCTTTCTTCCAGGCCGGGACAGGTCATGCTTCAAATTGATGTCGGTTTAAACTTTCCCAGGAACAGAACCAGCATAGAGTTCGTTACGATCAGAAGAGAGATCTTAGAACACCTGAAGTCAGACGAGGGTGCTCAGGGTGGATAGATTTACGGCCGCGGATGTAAAGGATATACTTTTTGTATGCACTGCAAATATCTGCCGAAGCCCTTTTGCTGAAGAGGTATTGAGGATGCATCTTCTGGAAAGGAGGGTAGAGGGGATTAAGGTTCATTCTGCGGGAGTAATTGCTGTGCCGGGGCTTCGTCCACCGGCCGAGGCAATAGAGGTCGCCAGCGAGCTCGGTGTTGACATGTCCCACCATACCTCGAGGCCCCTGTCTGTCGAGATGATTGAACAGGCGGACCTTATACTCGTCATGAATCTTTTTCATAAAGCGAGAATTCTGGCCCTGGACCCGGAATCAGGAGGTAAGTTGAGACTTTTGGGGAGTTACAGTACGTTCCATGGAAACTTGGAGGAAGAAATGGAGATACCGGATCCGTACCGACTCAGTCCATTCCACTACAGGTCTTCGTTTAACATTATCAGGGATTGCGTTCAGAACTTTATGAAGGACTTTTTGGTTCGTGAGTAGGCGGGCCTAGAACTTTCGTATCAGCTTGCTGATAGCGGCATCCAGTCCGTCCAGCGTGAGTTCAAACATGGGGAA
>JBDRGH010000372.1:0-3102 GCA_043818015.1 Pseudomonadota bacterium | reverse complement strand
GGAGACATTAGAAGCCGTGATTTTGAGGAATTCGGTCTCTGCAAGGACTGTTCCCACCTTAATGCCTTCGTTACGACCTTTGGAAGCAAGTATGTGATTTGTGAAGAAATTAAGACCAAGCTTAAGCCCAGTGATCCGGTTAAGAACTGTAGTTGTTATTGGAAGCGTCATTCGATGGAGTTGGGAGACATGATGACGATGGCGATCCTGATTGACCTCAAGAGGAAGATAGGGTTCGTAGATGAGGAAGATGAATATGATGATTGAAAGGAGAAAAAATATGAATTGGAAATGGAAAAATAATAAGTCGGGTCAATTGGTATGTAAAGAGGCATCGGACAAACTACGAGAGGCAGCCATTTATAGGTCTGCCATTATACAATTCGCAAGGGTCGAACCAAAATCAGAAAGCAACAGTAATTTATCCACAATGAGTCAAACTAAAATCACGGTTAGTGAAGGTATTCACCATCCCATTCCTTGTCGGAAAGAAGACCTTGTATGTTTTAATCCAACCAATCCCGTCCAAAACAAACTGATAACGGATCTTCAGGTGTCATATGATACGTGTTCAATGGATGCCATTAAGGGTCACTCCTTAAGGGTTAGCAATCTATATATTGACACCCTTGCTGGACCATTAAATACTATGAATGCTGTCCAATTTGTTGCTAACTTTGCTATAAACAACATAGAACCGTATGATGCAAATTTTTATATTGGTTTGGCAGGAGAACGCATTATGGATACGATTTGCGGTTCTCCGATTTTTGAAAAATGGAAAGTATATCTACGGGAGGGCGACGTATTATTTGAGGGAGAGGAGGGAAAGTGGAATCGAATAAGGTGGATGAGAATAACAAATGACAAACTCCTTTTCCCAGACGAGGCAGTTGTCATGGGAGGAGCATTGTATGAAGTCCAGACAGAAGGGGTTGACTTACGTATCTCAGAATCGGAGTCGGATAAGATAGGATGGTATGGGTGTTTTGGATTTGGCACGAAAAAAGAAAATGTGATCTATATTTCAGACGGGAGATCGAAGAAATGACCGAGTGGAAGGCTGTCTATCGGAATAAGAAGAGGAGGCCACAGGACGAAAAATTTGCGTGTACATCCTGCGGTGCAGTATGGGATGGAAGCCATAGCGAAGGGCCTCCGAACGGAATATGTACCTGTGGCAAGGATCACTCCAAGACAGTGAGCAACGAGTTTAAGGCCGGTTTCGACCTCATCGACTGGTCTACCTGGCAGAGCAGGGGGCACTGGGAAGACTTGGGGAAGGGGAAGAAGAGGTTTATAGTGGGTGAATAGCCATTGTGGAGGATTCATGAAACTGAAAACGAAGGAATATCTAAAAAAAGAAAAACCTGAATGCCGTCGTTGCCACCACAAGGGCAGAGACGTAAAGGAACGATTCGACACAAGAGGTACTTTCCCTGTGTCTATTGGGAATATTTGTAACAATTGCCATTTTCAGTTGTTGAGTCATGAGAGAAGTTAAATCTTCCTCTCTAAGTATAGTTAGGGTCAATAATGCCTAAACCATCCAAGAAATCATCTCGTAAATTTCTAATAAAAATGCTAATCAACTCCAGAGAATGGGAATTATGGACAGATGCCAAAAGCGACGGAGCATGGTTCTCCCATTGTGATCCCGGTAATGATGGGAAGAGAGTGTTAACCGTTGGGGTGAGGTCAGATGATCCCAAATACCACGCCGAATTACTCCTTCACGAAATCCTTGAGATCATCTTCGAGACGGATGGGCATAGGTATAAGAACGACGATGTTCTGGACGATGATCATAGCAGGTATCTGTTTGTTTTTAATCACGACTATCTGGATGGGGTTTGCGCAACCGTATTAACCGCCCTTCTTACCAGTGGATTCTTTGAGTTAAAGGAGAAGAAATGAGAAAATTCCGTGTTGCAAGTCCATGTCGCAACTTCCTCCTCTTCCACTGGTCTCCCTCTTCTCGTAAGAAACAGATCGAGAAACAAGGACTATGCCCTGGCAAACTGTCAAAAGACCGAGACTGGAAACCACCTTATATCTGCTTTTCACGTTTTCCCTCAATGGCATGGGGTCTCTCGGCAATGTGTACTGACAAAGAAGGAGTGTGGGATTGTTGGATGGTCTGGTCGAGTTCACTGGACGGATGGGGGATACTTTGTACCGACGGGAGTGGTAGACCGACGGAATACCGGGTTTATCACAGAATAAAGAAAAGTAAAATCTGGTATGTGGGGTCGAGGTTTTATAGACCGAGGAAAGATAAATCTGGAAAGTGGAGGGGTATGTGATTAAGGGGCGTTGGTACTGGATTCGACTTGAAGGAGACGGAGAAATTGAACCAGCCCTTTATGATGTATGTTGGGTGATAAACGGACTGCCATCTGAAATTTGGCCCGCAGAGATTTTTAACTGGATAAAACCGCCAAAGATAAAGAAGGGGAAAAAATGAAGGACTTTGTGGTTGAATTTATTGAGACGGAAGAAATAAGGACTCCTTGTGAGTATCACGATTCCTTCCAAGTCCGTCATGATAGGCCATATGTATGTCTCCAAAGAATCTGCTGTTGGGTACTAAAAAAGGTGGGTGCATTTAACATGGGGGAGAACATCACGGTCAGGAGACATATCATAGATACTGACTCGTTCATAGAACGCATTTTTAGACAGAATGAGGGTCTTCATAGGAGATTGGGGCAAGGGGGGGAAGTTCTCTTGATAGGTTCTCGTGATTATGCGGAGATTATGGGAAGTGATGAATTTAAAAGCATGGTGTCGTTTCCAGTCCAGTATGTGAATCGCAATCAAATTATGGGGCTGACAGTCCACATTATCCCCTGGATGTCGGGTATGCTCGTGATGCCACACATTGATTAACATATGAAGGGAAAAAAATGAACTCACCAGAAGATAAAAAAATATCCAACCCCCACTTCCTCCCCAAGAAAGAAAAGGGTTGTGTAGTCGGACTGTGGGATCGTCGGGCATTCATCAAGCCAGGAGATACCTTTGTGGATATAAGGGGCAGGAAGTACAGGGTGGCCGAGGATGGAAGTTTAAGGAGAATGAAAGAATGAAACTCTTTGG
>JBDRGH010000371.1:0-4278 GCA_043818015.1 Pseudomonadota bacterium | reverse complement strand
GGGGAAAGTATTCCCCACCTGCGAGCCCCGATAGGGTCACGGCGGAAGTACCTGAGCGAAGGGATAAAGGAGTTCACTTAAAAGATACCAGATTATGAAAGATTATGAACGATATCATAGTAGTGCGAAAATACTTACTGAAAAAATCAGGAAACTCAAGGATTTTGTTGCAGTGCTGGTACTCCTGAATGGATTTAATGTACGTTTTAGCGGTGGAGGGGGGACACAATGACGGAAGGGTTTCTCTTGGGAGGTCAAGATTTGAGTACTGCAAAGAGGAGGTATGAGCTATTTTATAGGTAATGTCGAGAGCGTGATCCCGATTTACCTCTTCTCAGTACCAACTTTATCGTATTGCGAGAACTGCATGGAAAAGGTTCCCCGTCCTTGACTGGCAGACCTCAACTCGGTGGAATAACCGAACATTCTCTTGAGGGGTATCAATGACTTGATGATTTTGACCTTTCCTTTGGAGCTTATTTCCTCGATCTTCCCTCCTCGGGAATTGATGTCTCCTATGACTTCTCCCATGAACTCCTCAGGAACCACGACATCAACCTCCATGATGGGTTCCAAGAGTATTGAGTTCGCCAGGCCGCTTCCCTTCTTAAAGGCTATAGACGCAGCAACCCTGTATCCCAGTTCTGATGAGCTTGTTTCACGAAAAGTGCCGCCAACAAGGGTTACCCGGACGTCGACCACCTGATAGCCTTTAACACCACTAATTGCTGATTCCCTGATACCTTCTTCAATAGCTGGTATGTACTCAGCGGGTATGGCCCCGTCTTTTAATCCATTAATAAAACTAATTCCTTCCCCTCTCCCTTGAGGTTCAAGACGCAGCCAGAGATGCCCAAAGTGGGGGCGTCCATCGATCTCTCTCTCAAATCTTCCTTCGACATCAGCGGGTTTCACTATAGTCTCCCGATATACAACTTGGGGTTTTCCCACATTAACTCCCACATTGAACTCTCGAAGTAACCTGTTTACTAATACGTCGAGGTGGAGCTCACCCATTCCAGAGATGATCGTCTGACCAGTATCTTCATCTAACTTCACCCTGAAGGTTGGGTCTTCTTCAGCCAGCTTCTCTAGACATAGGGGGAGCTTTTCCTGATCGTCTTTGGTCTTTGGCTCCACAGCGACAGAGATAACAGGGTCGTACGTATCTATTGCTTCCAAGAGGATTGGATGTTCTTCATCGCACAGGGTATCACCAGTAGTCGTATCCTTTAACCCCATAGCCGCTACGATATTCCCAGTGCGAACCTCCGGGATCCTTTCTCTTTTATTGGCATGCATCTTTAGAATTCTAGCTATTCTTTCTTTTTTACCTCTTGTGGAATTGTAGACCTCAGCTTCGGCTTGTAAGACACCTGAATATACACGGAAATAGGTCATCTTGCGTCCCTGATCCATCATAATCTTAAAGGACAGTGCAGAAAAATATTCGTCATCACGACTGAAGCGTTGCTCTTTCTTACCAGTTATTGGGTTGATACCGGAAACAGGAGGGACATCCAAAGGGGAAGGGAGAAAGTCAACTACGGAATCTAAAAGGGGTTGTACACCTTTATTTCGAAGCCCCGCTCCACAGAGCACTGGCACCAAGCGATAATCGATAGTTGCACCTCTAATAGCTGATTTGATCTCGCGCTCACTCAAGGGTTCTCCATCAAGGTACTTTTCAGTGAGGAGGTCATCGGTTTCAGCCACAGTCTCTATAAGCCTCTCCCTGTATTTGTGACTTACATCGAGAAGCTCTGGCGGGATATCTCCCTCGTCGAAAGTAGCTCCCAGAGTCTCCGTATGCCATACTACGCACTTCATCTTGATTAAATCGATTATACCCCGGAAATCTTCCTCTCTTCCCAGCGGCAGCTGAATTAGTAATGGATTGGCGCCTAATCTGTCTTTCATCATTTCGATCGTTCCAAAAAAATCAGCCCCCACCCTGTCCATTTTATTTATGAACACTATCCTTGGTACATGGTACTTATCGGCTTGATGCCACACTGTCTCTGATTGCGGTTCGACCCCACCTACAGCGCAAAATATTACCACAGCCCCGTCGAGTATCCTAAGAGACCTCTCTACCTCTATCGTAAAATCCACATGCCCCGGTGTATCTATAATATGGATCTCGTGATTCATCCAACTACAGGTAGTCACCGCCGATGTTATGGTGATTCCCCTCTCTTGTTCCTGCACCATCCAATCCATCGTTGCTTCTCCATTATCAACCTCCCCTATTTTATGAGAACGGCCGGTATAGTAAAGTATTCTCTCCGTAACAGTAGTCTTTCCGGCATCGATGTGGGCAATTATCCCTATATTTCTGCTCTGGGATAGTTTATCTTTCTTTACCATTTACTTCCCAATAATCGCCATGTTGGCTTCAAATGGCCTGCTAGCAAAGATATGTCCGGCTATGGTTTTAACCCTATTTCCTTCGACCAGGATCTGGACCTTTTCTATATCTTCGAAATTGAGCGTAAGAGAATTTACTATTGAATAAATTGTTAAGAGTTCCGCAGAACTTCCCCCGGGATGCCGATCGATTAACTCAGAACTGAAATCAACGTAGGCAATATGGTTAGCACTGAAGGAAAGATCCCTTAGAGTAGTGCCATGAGGTATGGTTCTTGTGAGATTCGTAGCTGGTCCTTTAATCAGTTCTAGGATGACTTGTTTAGCCTGGTTGGATAGCCCCTTGGTGGCCTGAATCTCTCTCTTTTCTCTCAGTAAGCTTTCGCTCGTTGGGTCAGCAAAAAACAGGCTTACTGTAGTCTTTTCCTTCACTTTTGATGGAAGTACGGGGTATATCTTTTCATGGTACTTATAATAGACGAAGGAACCAGCCAAAAAGGTCAACAAGGCGATAGTCAAGATGAGGAAGAAATTCGACCTGGGCTTCCTCTTTTTCTTGCCCTTACCCTTTTCTGGGTTTCTCTTGCCCGCTTTTGGTTTTGACACGCTTTCTCCTCTATGCTATGGCCACTTGTTTGATGTTTTTCAATTCCATTCCCTGTAAAAACCTCGTTCCTGCTTTCACAAGCCTGTCAGGGGCATCAGTGACATAAAGCTCATGAACAGCCTTTTCTGTTCCGGTTTTCAGTAAGTTCTTAACTTTTAAGACCGTCATTACCTCGATAGCGGTTTCTTGTGCAGAGTCCACCAATATAACCCCTTCTCCCAAGACCTTACTGATTACATCTTTTAATAGGGGATAATGGGTACAACCTAGTATCAAAGTGTCAATGTTTGCATCCTTTAGTACCTGAAGATATTTCTCAGCGGTCAAGAAGGCTATATCATTATCTGTCCATCCCTCTTCCGCCAGGGGAACGAACAGCGGGCATGGTTGACTAATTACCTCAATTCCCGGATCTACCAGTTTAATCGAGTCAAGATAAGCACCGCTTTTTATTGTCCTTTCTGTGCCTATTACCCCCACTCTGTTTTGTCTGGTAACCCTTACCGCCTTCCTGACCCCGGGTTCTATAACTCCGATGATAGGAAGACTGTACCTGTCCCTCAAGGCAGGAAGCCCTACAGCAGAGGCCGTATTGCAGGCTACAACCAGGATTTTTATATTCTTGCTCGACAAGAATTCCGCGCTCTCTCGGGAGTACCGAATTACCGTTTCTGCCGATTTGATCCCGTAGGGGACCCTTGCTGTATCCCCTAAGTAAATCGTATCCTCCCCCGGAAGGATGTTGATTATCTCTTTTAAGACTGTTAATCCCCCGATGCCTGAATCGAAAACCCCTATAGCCCTATCCATATCTCAGCACTCAAGATTCTGCTAACAGTTCTCAGGGTCAGCTCGGATGGCCTGGGAGAAATAGTACGCGTCATAAGCTGATCCGCATTTCGAAGCTGAACCAATGCTTAATAGCCTAGCTCTACTCACTAGAGAAAAAGACACCAGGCTTCGTATCCCTATGAACCATTAAAGATTTTTGTAGCAGGATCTATAAATTAGGTCAATCGCCCGGATTTGTCAAGAATAATTGGGCAGGAATTCCCGGAGTTTCTCAGCCAGTATTTTCGAAACACCTTGATTTCATTAATAATCTGGCTATGTAAGTGAACCCCTTTATCCCTTCGCTCAGGCACTTCCGCAGTGACCCTTTCGGGGCTTGCAGGTGGGGAATACTTTCCCCTTCCTGCTCACCCTCGACCTGTCTGCGTGCCTGCCTGTGCCAGCACGGCAGACAGGCAACGCACAGGCAGGTGGGTACCCCACTGCTCCAACAAATTTCGCCATGAGAC
>JBDRGH010000370.1:0-6345 GCA_043818015.1 Pseudomonadota bacterium | reverse complement strand
GTCTTGCAATCTGGGGGAACTCTTCCTCTTCTGCCTTCTTCGCGAAAGCCTGATTTCTGATACTAGCTTTTGATTCTGCAGCAAAGGCCTCTCTGAGACGTTTCTCCAGGGCTTTAGGTAACGTCTCATAAAGGATAAATTGGTACTTGAAAGCTCCACAGACCGGGCATGTGTCCGGAGGACCGTCACCTTCGTGTATGTAACCGCAAACCGTGCATTTCCATTTCTTACTCATGAACACCTCTCGTAGAGTCTTTCCAGGTTATGCAGTCGGTGGGACAGATATTGATAGCTTCCTGAACGGCTTCTTCCGGGTACTCGGTAAGCTCCATTACTTGAATATAACCAGCCTCTTGCTTCTTGAAAACGGTAGGACAGATCTCCACGCACCCTCCACAGTCAACGCACTCCGCCATATCAATGCTTGGAATCTTTGTCATTCACCTCTCCCTTACTCGGTAAGGGGTTCATTGCAGTTCATACCTTTCTATGCATTCTTTATGCTGTCCACAGAGAATCATTCGTCCAGCTTTGCAAGGTGCTGCCCTATCTTCTTGCCAAACCGATAACAGGCTTCCATGCCGTCTTTATCCGGAACGTACTGTATCTTCACCCCGGGATCGATTACCTGAAATTTCATCGCTTCTAATTCCTTATTAATCAGGTTCATGGCTTCACCGCTCCAGCCATAAGAACAAAACGCTGCGGCGATCTTATTCTTCGGTCTGAGGCCTTTCATGTATGTCAGGAAATCACTGACCGTAGGAAAGAGTCCGTTATTCAGTGTCGGCGAACCTACGACGACGGCTCCTGCGTCAATAATCTCCGTCATGACATCACTCCGGTGACACGATCGCAGGTGCATGGGTTTAACATCTATCCCTTCCTCTCCAATGGCGGCCACTATAGCCTCGGCCATCTTCTTGGTGCTGCCCCACATGGTATCGTAGACGACCACGGCCTTTTTCTTTGGCTTCTGGTTACTCCACTCCACATAGGCCTCGATTATTTTGTTGGGATTCTGTCTCCAGATGATGCCATGGTCAGGGCAGATCATCTCAAAAGTCAACCCCATCTCGGTTACTTGATCGACAAGTTTGAGAACGAGGGGAGAATAGAGAAGCAGAATATTCGCGAAATACTTCAGGGCATGAGGCATGATGGCCTCGCCGATCTCGTCGTCAAATCTCTCGAGCCCCGCATAGTGCTGCCCAAAGGCATCGCTAGAGAAGAGCACTTTATCCTCTTTGACATACGTAACCATACTGTCCGGCCAGTGGAGCATCCTTGTTTCCAGGAAACGGAGTGTCCTTCTGCCCAGGCTTAACTCTCCACCATTTTCCACCGGCTGGTAATTCCACTTCTCCTTAAAATGAAGCGCAAGGTCTTTGTGGCCCATCTTCGAGCAAAATAGGGGTTTATCTTCCCCGATTTTATGCATGAGCCTCGGAAGACCACCTGAATGATCCATTTCTGTATGGTTGCTGATGACATAGTCGATTTTTCTTGGGTCGACAATTTGGCTAATGCTATCGAGCATTTCATCGGCAAACTCCTTCTTTACCGTATCAATCAAGGTAATCTTCTCATCCATAATCAGGTAGGCATTATACGTCGTGCCCTGATACGTAGAATAGCCATGAAAATCCCTGATGTTCCAGTCAAGAGCACCAACCCAATAAACCCCTTTGACCATCTCGATCGGTTTCATCTTCTTCCTCCACGTTGACATATCGTTCCCACTGCCATGTCAACTATCATCTTTCAATTCGTACCTGCAGACGGTACCGTAATCTTGAAAGCCGTCCCCTTTCCCACACGGCTCGTCAGGCTGAGAGAAGGGCCCTTATGATCTTCGACGATCCGTTTGCTCAGAGACAAACCAAGGCCGGTGCCGCCTGTTTTCGTGGTAAAAAAGGGAGTGAATATCCTCTCGTGGTCATCTTCAGGAATCCCCGGACCATCATCCGCAATAGTTACCTCGACTTTATCCCGGGTCAATACAGATTCGATAGAGAGATTCCCACCATCCTCCATAGCCTCGATCCCATTCCTTACCAAATTGAAAAATACCTGCCTCAATCTGTCTTTGTCCCCCTCAACTAAAACAGGCTCGTCATCTGTCTTCAGCAACAACCGGATGTCTCTCTCTTGGCAATCGTCCTTGGTCGCGGAATAAATCTCCCGCAGTAGACTGTTGATATCGAAACGCTCAATCGTGAGGGTTCTCGGCAGGTAATACTCATTCAGCTCCACAACGAAGTTCTCTAATCTTCGGACCTCTTCGGTAATAACCTTGAGCTTGGAAACGCTTTCTTGCCCCTTCGTCGTCTTGATCAACTGCCTGGCAAGACCGCCGATTACCGTCAGGGGAACCTTAATCTCATGGGTAATCTCTGCGATTACCTGGCCAAGGGCCGCCAGACGCTCTGCTTTAAATATCTGCCCCTGAAGAGCCGCAGTCTCGGTCATATCCCTCACGATTCCAGTAAAAAATGACCTTCCGTCCACCTCGGCTACCGAAAAGGAAATAAGAGCGGGGAAGGTCTCTCCGTTCTTCCGGGTAGCAATGAGGTCTCTTTGATGGCCGGTAATTCTTCGTTTTTTGTCCTTCAAATAGGCGGCCACAGCCTTATGGTGGTCCTTACTGCAACGAGGTACTAGGATCACGTCGAGATCTTTGCCTACAACCTCTTCCCGACTATAGCCAAAAATCCTTGCGGCAGCCCGGTTAAAAAAAAGGATCCTATGATCCTCATCTATGGTGACAAAGCCATTGTTCGTGCTTTCAACCGCCCTCTGAAGGATAACCAATTCCTGAATTCGATCGGGGCAGTCGTCATTTTTCTCCATAGGGAGACTTACCTCAGGTCTAAAAGATCATCCCACCCCTCTTTTTTACGAAGGGACCGCCGTCACAGCCTGGCGCAGAACCGACTAGGCCTGTCCTATCCTGCCTATTCCTTTTCAAACTGGTCTTTTGATGCTCCACAGACGGGGCAGATCCAATCGTCCGGCAGCTCTCCAAATCTCGTTCCGGGCTGGACACCGTTCTCTGGATCTCCCTTAGCCGGATCATACACGTAGCCACAAACTGAACACACATACCTGTCCACCGAATTTAACCTCCTATTTTGTTACACCACGTCTACAGCTCGTTAATCAATTTCTGAACCCGTTCTTCAATCTCGTCCCTGAGTTGACGCACAAAGGCTATGGGTTTTTCAGAAGGGTCTTCCAAATTCCAATCCTCGGTCTTTACCCCGGCAAGGTGAGCGCATTCTTCTGCACAGCCCATGGATACGATCAGCTCTGGTTTCATGTAATCCAGGACCTTCTCAGTCGACTTTATCTCTCGAAAGGCCATGTCTATACCTCTCTCCTTCATAACCTCGACCATTGACATATTTATCTCGTCTGCTGGCTCACTCCCCGCACTCTCCGCCTCGATCCTATCTCCGGCATAGTGCTGGGCAAATGCGCTCGCCATTTGGCTACGACATGCATTTTCTCTGCACACAAAGAGGACCTTTCTCCGATTGAGAAAAGGTTCGATGAGCATTCCGGCCTTTTCCTTTACCTCCGTTAGAGCTTCTGGGTGCTTTGCAATATCTCCTGGTCCTTCTATCTGTCTATAGGTAAGACTCCCGTCAAAATTAGCCCCGACAGCATCAAAGAAATACTTGGTCGTCAGGCTAACCCCTTCAAACAGGTTCTTTCCCTTCGTAGCACCTACAGACAGCAAGAAGCCACGCCTCCACTTCCTGCCTGGATCGGCGAGTTTATGGACATACCTCCTTGACCACAGGGCCTGGCTGCGGTCAATAACGGCCTTCATCTGGGCCGGGACCCCGTAGAAGAATACCGGGGTAGCCAACACTATAATATCTGCCCGCCAAAAAAGCGGATATATCTCCTGCATGTCATCGTTAATAGGGCAAAATCCTTCCTTCTCACAGGTCAAGCACTCCTGACAGGGGGTTATCTTTCTGTCGGCAACGTCTAGATTGTATGTCCGAACACCGAATCTTTCGGCCCCAGTTAAGAAGGATGCAAGCAAAATGCTCGTGTTTCCATTCTTTCGCGGACTTCCCTGTAATCCGAGGACAAACATGAAAAGAACTCCTCCTCACCCCGAATAGAGATAACGGTTTGCTCTATGAGCCGTAAGCAGCCTGGACATGTTAAGCTCGCTGTAATTCAAGGCGCCTTCTTGAGGGTATCGAAGAAGATAAAAAGCAGCGCTCCGTCGCGAATCCGGGGCTTTTGCAGGGACAATTCTTACCCAATCTCATACCCTGCTTTTTCGATGCGCTCCCTGATAGTATCCATACCGACCGGTCTTACCTCTTCAAAACTGGCCTCACCCTTTTCAAGATCCACCTTCACCTTATCGATACCCTCGATCTCGCTCAATGCCTTAGTTACCGCCATAACACAGTGATTACAGGACATCCCTTTTATCTTAATGGTTGTCATATCCTTATCTCCTCTCCTTCCAATTAAAAGTTGGAATCCCTAACCACCCCAGGGCATCTTGGAGTAAGTATCGGTGAGCCTATCGCGGTATTCCTTAAAAAACTGTTCGTGGCTTTTTTCCCAGCCCGAGAGCATTAAAAGGGCTTCTCTTGCCTCTCCCTCCGTATTTTCAGCCATCCTTCCATAAAATTCACTGAGATCCTTTTCGATGAGCCAGGCCACGTTGAAAACCGTCACGTCGGCGACCATGGAACCTTCAACGCATTGCTGCAAGAACTCAGAGCTAGCCCGTGTATCGAAATAATTCGTGGGTTCCAGAACCGCATTCTTCACGTTCGAAAGATCGATCTTCGCCCCTTTATTCAAATCATCCAGGATTCCCTTGATGAAAAGGATGTGTCTTTCCTCCTCCTCGATCAGTCGTTTGAACGCACTAACGGCTGCCCCTATCCCCATCCGCTTAAGCGAGGATAGAAAGAAGCCTTTCCCGGTTTCTTCCTGATTCAAGGCATACTCGAAGATCCTAATCAAGTTCCTCTTGGCGGATATATTTTCACCTCCGGGCTCAGTTGACATCGTTCCACCTCCTGATCAGCCGTTTCCGACTGCCGTTGTAATAATCGTCTCAAACCACACGGCATCAAATAAATCAGGCATTCTTACACGGTATTCTTCCAAAACTCTTGTGCCCCCAGAAAATCTCCTCGCTTGCCACGGCGATGACGATATTTCGTAGGCCCTGGCGACCATGAGGCTTAACTCATCCGAGCTTCCGATGAGGCTACCCTGTTAGTGCAAGGGGTAGGACTTTCCTCTTCAAGCGGGAAGTTGGGGACTATTCACTTAGTTTCTGTTTCCAGAAGGCCATTATACCATCTCTTCCAAAAGATACCTGCACCAAATCCCAGCCCAATCTGCCGCGCTGATTTAGTATCTCCTCAAGTACTCTCGTTTGATCAGTGGTCACCTCTTCCAGATTGCATTCACCAGACTCTGAGCAAAAATAGACTAATTCTCTGAAGGTTTCAGATGGGTGTTTGGTAATTTCATATTGAAATCGTTCCATAGTGCCTCCCTTCCTAGCAATGCACCTTCTTCACTCTGTCACTACTGTTGGCCTCCAATCTGACATTCAGATGTATACCATGGTTTATACGGTAAAGAGACGGGTAACTTCCATCATCCAAAATTCACCGATGAATACCAGTTATTTTTTCCACACAGAGGCCATATCGCTAAGCTTTCTTTATGTTTTCAACCAGTTGAGCTATCTGTGCACCCAGGGAAACACACTGTTTCCCCTCCATGCAGGTATTTGCATCCTGGGGTTCGAGGTGCGTAATCAGCTGGTGCTCCCCTTTTTTCAAGTCAACAATCCAGGCATTTTTTGCCTTATCGAAATCAACATTGACATCTATACCACATTCACCGACTTCTGGATAGATGGATCTGATCCTGTCACATAATTCCTTCTTTTCATGCATGGCCTCCCCCCCCCATTGATTGAGATTGTTTGAAACGTTTTGTTATACCCGTTGAGATCGATATCATCGATAAGTGGAATAACATGGTTTACAATCATCTTCTTGTTTCTTCGATGCTGCTTGTCTCAAGGATAGTCTTTGCTTTCTTGGGTAAACTTGGTCCGCTCAATTACGGGTATTGCTTCAGCGCAGAGATGGGCAGATAATGTTATAGCACCTTCAAAGCATTTTCGGACAAGGTCAAATGGCCAATCTTAGGGTTTCCACATCTATTATAGGTGTCTTACAGGCATACCGTTCACATACATATGCCGTCGGCCGTCCATTGATAGGGAGAAGTGCCTCTACAAAAGGGGCTAGGGCAGACACTACCCCGCTCTCC
>JBDRGH010000369.1:0-4300 GCA_043818015.1 Pseudomonadota bacterium | reverse complement strand
AGGGATAAAGGGGTTCACTCAAAAATACCGGATTATCCAATGGATCTATCCTGAAAAATTCCCTTTTCCGCTTTCTAGAGCAGGTTTTTTGACCCATCTATGACTCACTTCAGGCATTTTCAGAAACTCCCCGCCTGTGGCAGGTCAAACACCTGAAAACGCCATCTTCCGCTTCGTCAAGATGGGTACCCCAAAAATCCTGCTAATGTCTGCTCCAAAGCGAATTTTTCATTTTTCAGGATGCACTAATGCAATCATGGTATCATGAAAATGCTTCCTGTGAAACTCAGGAAACTCGAGAGAATCTCTGCTACTCTTCCGAAAGCTTCCTCAACCTTTTCCATCTCGAGGACTTTTGCCTTTGCTGTGGTAGCTGATCCAGTTTCCAACGGCACAATCATCTCCGCAAATGGCCGAGTTCATGGGCAGAAGGATCAGGATGAAAAAGGTTGTAAAATAAGAGAAAGCATGATACTAACACATAAAATAGGTAATTCCTGCAGAAAGTCAATAAAAAGAAACTGCTGATCTTGAAAAGAGTTAGTCGGCAAGCTTCAGATGGCCTAGCGACACGAGAGAGACCAAGATGAGAGAAATGAAACTTCACTATGGCTGGACTGTCATTTTCATGGGACTCCTGACCACCATTGCAGCCCACGGGTTTGGACGTATGGCCTACACCATTATTCTTCCCGCGATGAAGGACGGTCTCAACTTTGACTATACGCAGCTTGGACTGTTGGGTACAGGCAATTTCATTGGTTATCTCACTATGGCCATCGTTGGTGGATTTCTGGCCGCCAGATTTGGAACCCGAATTGTAATCACCTTTGCCCTGGTACTGATGGGTTGTACCATGATCCTGACCGGTCTCGCCCAATCGTTTGGCTTTGCCTTTGCCATGCGACTTCTGACGGGCCTTGGCAATGGTGCTGCTTATGTTCCCGCTATGGCCCTCGGATCAGCGTGGTTCGTGATGAGAAAAAGGGGCTTTGCTACGGGCATTGTCTCAGGTGGGATCGGGACAGGTACCCTGATATCTGGCCTGGTAGTTCCACCGATTCTGATCTCGTATGGCCCTGATGGTTGGCGCTTTTCCTGGTTTATTCTCGGTGGTGCCGTGCTATTGCTTTCCGGGGTGGTGTTCCTGTTTGTCCGCAGCCGCCCGGAGGAAAAGGGGCTACTGCCAGTTGGCGCAGGTGAAAGAGGGGCTACCGACCTGGTCCATTCCAATGCCGATACAGTTTCATCACTTCAGTGGACCAAAATTTATAAAATGGGTCCTGTGTGGTATCTGGGGGCGGTTTACTTCTTTTATGGTCTATCCTACATTATCTACATGATTTTCTTTGCTGCTTACCTCGTCAAGGAGATGGGCTTCACGCAGGCATGGGCCGGCGCACTGTGGGCAATGGTTGGAGGTTTAAGCATCTTTTGCGGTGTAATCTGGGGGAGCATATCAGACCGCCTCGGTCGCAACCGAGGAGCAGCCCTGGCCTATCTGGTACTTGGTCTATCGTACTTCATCTATGGGTTACTCAAGTTTAAATTCGGCTTTTATCTCTCTGCCGTCATGTTCGGGCTTACGGCTTGGAGTATCCCGACGATCATGGCTGCGGCTGCAGGCGATTTTGTCGGACCACGTTTGGCACCTGCGGGACTAGGGTTTATTACCGTCTTTTTCGGCATTGGGCAGGCTTTGGGACCGGCTCTGGGGGGATACCTAGCAGACATAACCCGATCTTTTACCATCCCCTTTTTAGTGGCCGGAGGCATCTCCCTGGTAGGTATGGTGTTCTCTTTTTATCTGAAGAAACCAGCCATGATAGAATAGGGATATTTTCCCCCTCAGAAATACTTTCTCAAAATGAACATAGTTTTTCAAACCCTTCGAAGAACTCTGCAAGCGCTTCTACCCCCAGGGTGCTGCGCAAAGCGGGACCTCTTAACAGTTCAACACGGTTATTGCCGTAAGGGAGTCTCATGGAAAAGCTTGTGACCCTCGAAGTCTTTTCGGACTACATTTGACCCTGGTGCTATTTCATTACCGGGCGTATTGAAAGATTGCGAAAGGATTACGAGATCGAAATTGAGTGGGTTGCTTTTCCGCTCCATCCGGAAATTCCGGAAGAGGGGCTCGCCCTCGAAGAACTCTTTGCGGGTCGCCCTGTGGACATTGACCGGATGATGGCCCATCTAAAGAAGGTAGCGGAGCAAGAAGGATTGCTGCTGACGCCAAGGCAAATGACCTATAATACCCGGTTAGCTCAGGAATTGGGGAAATGGGCGGAGACATGCGGGAAAGGAGATGAATTCCATAACACCGTCTTCCAGGCGTATTTCGTCCATGGCAAAAACATCGGGAAAACCGATGAGCTACTCCCTCTGGCAGAGTCAGTGGGTCTTCCTGGGAAAGAGGGTCAAGAGGTTCTCGAAACGAGGTCATTCAGGGAAGCTGTGGATATGGATTGGTTACGAGCGCATGCCAAGGGTATCACGGCAGTGCCGACCTTCTTGATCAATGACCAGACCGTGGTGGGTGCTCAACCCTATGAGGTATTAGAGCGGCTCATGGAAGTGAATAACATCAGGAGGCGCTCGGGTTATTCTTCGACAGGATAAAAATAATTTGAGCGATTCCAGGTGCTCCGAAGCATGCGTATCCGTCAATTTTGCCTTCAGTGACACAGTGACCAACTTCCTTGCAATACCTTCTGATCTGTGGTAACTTGATTGCTTAGGAATTTCTATAAGTACTTGAAATTCCGAGAGGAGTCAGGCCCGCCATGGCGCAAGCGCCAGCGTCTGGGCCAGGGAGTCAGAATCCAGAAGAAAATCAATTCTGCTGTAGAAGAAAGCTAGGGTGATTCCAATGACCCTATGGAGCAAGAGCAAGGTTCCAGCTAGATTCAAACTGGAAGAAGTAAAGGAACCAAATCTATTCAGAGAAATCTTTTCTTACGATGAGGTCTGTAAGATCGAGTTTGACAACAAGATACTACCTATTTCCCCTGCGGAAGAGATCTTCATTACTGATACGACCTTTCGAGATGGGCAACAGGCAAGGCCCCCTTACACTGCGGGGCAAATCGCGGATGTTTTTGAGATGTTGCACAGATTGGGTGGGCCCAAAGGGGTGATACGGCAATCCGAGTTCTTTCTGTACAGCAAAAGGGATAGGGAGGCCATAGAAAAGTGTTTGGCAAAAGGCTTTGAATTTCCAGAGATAACAGGATGGATCAGGGCGTCAAAGAACGATCTGGAACTGGTAAAACAGATGGGCCTCAGGGAGACCGGTATTCTGACCTCGGTCTCTGACTACCATATATTCCTGAAGCTGAATAAGACCAGAAGAGAAGCTATGGATGATTATCTAAGGATTGTCTCTGAAGCCTTGAACAGAAGAATAGTCCCGAGATGTCATTTTGAGGATATTACTCGAGCAGATATTTACGGATTCTGCGTTCCCTTTGCACTGGAACTCATGAGACTCCGTGAGGAGAGTAAAATAGACATCAAAATAAGACTCTGCGATACCATGGGTTACGGTGTAACGTATCCTGGGGCCGCCCTGCCGAGAAGCGTGGACAAGCTGGTTCGAGCCATGATTGATGATGCCGGAGTTCCGGGAAGATTGTTAGAATGGCATGGCCACAACGATTTTCACAAGGTACACATCAATGCAACAACTGCCTGGCTCTACGGATGTTCTGGAGTCAATGGAACCCTCCTGGGTTTTGGAGAAAGGACGGGTAATGCCGCTATAGAAGGCCTGATTATCGAATATATTGCGTTAAAGGGAGATAGTGAGGGGATAGACACAACTGTTATCACCGAGATGGCCAACTATTTTGAAAGGGAAATAGGGGTCCATATCCCCGCCAGTTACCCCTTTGTTGGAACAGACTTCAACACGACCCAGGCTGGGATTCATGCCGACGGGGTCTCTAAAAATGAAGAGATATACAATATATTCAATACCACGAAGATTCTCAAGAGGCCCCCTGGTATAACTATATCTGACAAATCTGGGACAGCGGGTATTGCGCAGTGGATAAATACTCACCTCAGATTGAAGGGTGGTAACAGAGTCGATAAGCGGCACCCGGGGATCGCTAAGATACATAAATGGGTAGCGAAGCAATACGACAGTGGACGGGTTACGAGTATTTCCCACGAAGAGATGGAGAGACAAGCCCGCAAGCATCTGCCAGAATTCTTTGTCTCTGAATTCGACAGATTGAAGTTGAGAGCCCACGAGCTTGCTGCCCATTTGATTGAAGAGATTATAGAGGCACGT
>JBDRGH010000368.1:0-6910 GCA_043818015.1 Pseudomonadota bacterium | reverse complement strand
CAACATCTCTGGGGGTACTTCAGAGATTCAGCGGAATACGATTGCTGCGGTAGGGTTGAAACTGCCAAAATGATGGCTCTCCGGGAATAGGGAGAAAACAATAAAGGAATCAGCATGACCAGTCCGATATTTGAACTCGTTGGTTTGAGAAAGGACTTTGGAGGACTCACCGCGGTCGACGACCTCGACCTCGTTGTAAATCCTGGTGAGATATTCGGATTGATCGGTCCGAATGGGTCGGGTAAGACTACCGTATACAATGTGGTGAGCGGGGTACATAGGCCGACACGGGGAAAGTCGTTCTTCGAGGGAAAAGAAGTAACCGGTTTGAGGCCGGACAAGATAGCTGAGAAAGGGATTGTGCGAACCTTCCAAATCGCCAGTCTGTTTAAGGAACGATCGGTACTGGATAATGTGATGGTGGCCTTCCATCTGCAATCCAGAGCCGGATTCTGGAGATCAATGTTGAATTCACGGTATAGCAGGAATGAAGAGAAGAGGTTCAGGGAACGGGCCTTGGAGATACTGAGTTTTATGGGGATAGAATCCTTGAAAGATGAGCACGCGATCAATCTACCCCATGGGCACCAGGTGACCCTTGGCCTGGCCATAGCACTGGCTGCAAATCCAAGGCTGCTCCTTCTCGACGAGCCAATGACAGGTATGAGTTCAGAGGAAGTCAGTGCCATGGTATCGCGGATCAAGAGGATAAATGAGGAACAGGGGATAACCGTAATGGTGGTCGAGCATAACATGAGGGCTGTCATGGAGCTCTGTCATCGGATTACCGTTATAAATTTCGGCAAAAAGATTGCTGAAGGCACGCCCGATGAGATAAGGCGGAATCCTGCTGTCATCGAAGCCTATTTAGGGGAATCCTGAATGTTACTTCATGTCAAGAATTTGACTGTACACTACGAGGGTGCTGAAGCACTTTGTAATACTACCGTTGAAGTTCAAGAGGGCTCAGTTGTTACGATTATCGGGGCCAATGGTGCTGGGAAGACAACGCTGGTTCGGACCATCTCGGGCCTTGAGAGGCCGGTATCTGGTGAGATATGGTTTAGGGGGGAGAGGATCGATCGATTACCGTCCGAGCTTATAGCCAGAAAGGGTATCGGTCACTGCCAGGAGGGAAGGGGGCTCTTCCCCTTCATGACGGTACTTGAAAACCTAAAAATGGGTGCCTATTCCCGGAAGAATCGAGCTGAGATAGAAAGAGATCTTCAAGATATTTGCCAGAGGTTCCCAATACTGAGGGAAAGGCGTGGACAGAAGGCCGGCACGTTGAGTGGCGGTGAGCAGCAGATGTTAGCCATCGGTAGAGCTCTGATGGGGAGGCCCACACTACTTTTGCTGGATGAACCATCCCTCGGATTATCTCCCCTCATGGTGAGTGAGATCAAGCGGATAGTTACGAGCATTTCAAAGGAGATGGGGGTGAGTATCCTCCTCATAGAGCAAAACTCGAGAATGGCACTGTCGGTCTCCGATTATGGCTATGTTGTTGAGACGGGAAGGATCAAGCTTGAGGGGACACCGAAGTACCTTATGGAAAATGATCATGTGAGAAAGGTTTATCTCGGGGAAGACATGTAGAGGTGTTAGGAACAAGAATAGGGGGATCGATTTTATTAACCCTATAGTAACATAAAAAGGAGGAGGTACGGTATGAAAAAGTCTGGATTGACGCTGATGATTTTGGTTGTGTCTTTGGCATTGATAACGCTAGCGCCCTTCGGCGTGGCAAAGGCACAGCCGGCAAAGTATCTGAAGATCGGAGGCAATTATGGATTGACAGGGGTAGCTGCTTCAATCCTCATTCCCTCGAAACGATTGCTGGATCTTGAGGTTGAGAAGATCAACAAGGAAGGTGGTTTTATGGTTGGCGGGCAGAGGTATCTGATAGAGCTGATCTGGGAAGATAACGGGTATACCTCTGAGAGAAGCGTTGCCAATGCTATCAAACTTATCAACAGGGACAACGTAAAATTCATGTTCAATATTGGTGCCCCTGGTTTGGCCCAGACCTCGGTTACTGAACCAGCCAAGGTGCTGAGTTTTTTAAGCTCCAGTTCAGACAACGCCTTGCTGAATAAGAGGTATTCGCTCAGGCTCTATCCCATCATCCCGATGAACATTTTGACCATTATGGATTATATCTCCAAGAATCTTCCCGAGGTGAAAAGGGTTTGTCTTCTCTACAAAAACGATTCAACAGGAGTAGTGAGTGCCGAAGTTCTCCCTAAGCTCTCTGCCCACTACGGTATGGAATTTATCGGCTATGAGCTATATGACAAGAAGACGAGGGATTTTTATCCATTACTGAGCAGGATGCTACCTCAAAAGCCCGATCTGATCGTAACCGATGCTACGACGCCCGGGGCCCTGGTGCACAAGCAGGCGTTAGAAAAGGGCTACAAGGGTTATTTCATGATACCCACCGTCGGGGCAGATAGCGTATGGGCAAAGTTGGGTGATACGATACGGGATGGCTGTTCTTTTGGCCCGATTGTGGATGTTGAATCGGATGTTGCCCCGAAAAGAATCAAGGAGCTCCGAGACCTATATGCAAAAAAGTACGACCCGAGTGATCCTCTGGACGTTGCGTATCTCTATAATTGCTACCTGGACCTGGTAATCAAGGCCGTTCAAAAGGCAGGCACCGTGGATGATACTGATAAAATAAGGGATATCATGGTGAAGAATACGTGGGACTTACCATGGGGAAGGACAGTTTTTGTTGGAAAAGAGATATGGGGAGTAGACGGCCAGGGTATTATGCCTTTGTTTGTGTCTACGTGGATAGGAAGTAAAAAACAGATAAAGCTCTTGAAAGTAATACCCCCTGACGATGTTTACCCACTATATTTGAAAATGTTTGGCAAAAAGTAGAGAGAGATTCACACGATACGGGAAAAAGGGGCTTGCCTCTCACTGAGGGTCAAGCCCCTCGACTCGCGATCTGGGAGATGTGAATGAGTTCCCAAGATATTCTGATTATGACGTTAAACGGGCTGTCATCAGGGCTGACCTTAATGCTGGTTGCCCTTGGTTTGACCCTTGTATTCGGTATCCTCCATATCATCAACCTCGCCCATGGAGAACTGTACATGATGGGTGCGTATTGCGTCTGGTGGCTCTCCGAACGTATGGGTGTCAATTACTGGCTTGCCATTGTTGTAGCCATGATCATCATTGCTTTTGTGGGAGTTTTAATGGAGAGGCACATTTTTCGTCCATTTCGGGGCATACTCATACCGAGTCTGGTGGTCTCCATCGGGTTGATGCTATTCTTACAGAGCTCGATATTACTGAGTACCGGAATGGGAGAGAAGGTTATTGAACCCGTCTTCCACGGTCACTTGACTTTGTTGGGAGTCAGCCTGTCGTTTGAGAGGGTGATGATCGGAGTCATAGCTATAGTGCTGGTTGCCGGTGTTCTTCTATTTCTCAAGTATGCCAGGACAGGGCAGGCAATCAGGGCTGTCGCCCAGAATGCGGAGGCAGCCGGTTTACAGGGTATCAGTTTGAACAGCATCTCAAGGATAACCATGATTATGGGCTGCTCCCTTGCGGCAGCGGCGGGTGGCTTGCTCGGACCTATCTTTTATCTGGATTACCTGATGGGTTTCCCCGTGTTGTTAAAGGCCCTCCTCGCTGTAGTTATAGGGGGCATGGGGAGTGTTGGTGGAGTCATACTGGCATCCCTCATTATCGGGGTAGTTGAGAGTTTTGCTATCACTTTGATTGGTCCTGAAATCGCTGAGATTATCCTTTTCTTAATGGTTATAGTTATCCTTTTAATCAGGCCCTCAGGCTTCTTTGGCCTCGAGCTCCGTGCCTAGAGGTTCTTACACATGAGTCAAAATAAGGGGATTAAATCTCTAATCCTATCACTCCTTATCGCTATTGGTTTTCTACTCCCGGTGATAAAGAAGGATCCGTATATACTGAGCGTATTACTCATTGTTTACGTCTTTATAGTTGCTGCCGTCGGCTTCAGATTCATATACATAGCGGGGAGGTTGACGCTGGGTCAGGCGGCATTCATGGGGGTTGGAGCTTACACGTCCGCTTTATTATCGCTCAACTTTGGCGTAAGTCCCTGGCTGGGGCTTTTGATCGGTGGAATTGCAGCGGGTATTTTAGCTTTGGTGATTGGCTATATAGTACTCCGGGTTGGAGGAGTTTACTTCGTTATCATTACCCTGGCTCTAGCCGAGATACTGAAGCTCTTCTGGCTCTGGTGGCGACCGGTTACTAACGGTGACTCAGGCCTTCTTGGCGTTCCAGGGTTCAGTATCGCATCCTTTCAATTCGGGGTAAATAAGATTCCTTACTACTATTTGAGCCTCGTTATAATGCTCGTGGCTGTATTTGTTATGTACCGGATCGAACACTCTCGGGTTGGAATCGCCCTGCATGCCCTGGGGCAAAATGATGTATTGGCAGAACATTTAGGAATAAATCGCACCAGATATAGGGTTCTCGTTTTCACGACCGCCTCGTTCTTTTGCGGTGTGGTCGGTAGCCTTTACGCTCACTTCATTCACTTTGTTCATCCCGACCAGTTCGGTATTATGGCGTCTATAATGATTCAGATATATGGAATAACTGGAGGTATCACTGCATTCTTTGGCCCGGTTGTCGGGACGTTTGTCATCACCGGCCTAACTGAATTCTTGAACATTGCCAAGGAATTTCAACCTCTGATTTACGGCCCTCTACTGGTAATAATTATGCTCTTCCTCCCCAGAGGTCTGATAAGCTTACCCCGAATGCTTTTGAGACGTCAAAAGAGAGCTTGAGAGATCGGAATAACACCGCAACGTCCCTCGCCATGTTATTCTCTCCAATGACTCGGAAGCAAGTCCAGATAGAGCGTTATGGATTCTCTCTCCATGTGTCGGAAGCAGTCAAGATTTTGGCAGTGGCGGATACGCGTAACGAACTTCCCTCACTCTGCCAACGATGTGGGGTTCTATTTGTAGGGCTTGTCAAGAAATCAGGAGTTTCCCGAGTTTCTGGCGAGGTATTTTCGGAACACCATGATTTCATTACTAATCTGGCAGTATTTAAGTGAACCCCTTTATCCCTTCGCTCACTGCTTCCGCAGTGACCCTTTCGGGGCTCGCAGGTGGGGAATGCTTTCCCCTTCCTGCTCACCCTCGATGTGTACCCCACTCCTCCAGCAAATTTTGCCATGAGACAAAGGAGTTCACTATAAATTCGGGCAACTCCACTCAAGAAATATGTTGACTAACCATGAGCATTGGTTATATTAGATATTGTCGGGCTTTGCCCAAATCCCTTTTCGCTTGCTCCACGCGATTTCAAAACCTCTCGCCTTGGTTGGATCAAAAAATGGATGTTGAAAAGAAACGGGATACTTTTGCAAAGGTCTCGTATTCTAAGTCAAGGGTGAATCGAATTGAAGGTAAAGATTGACTTTCATACACATTGTTTAGAAGCAACCGGTGACCCTGTTCCAGAGATACCGACGGTGGGGAAAATTATAAGGCAAATAAAAGCACGGGGTCTCGACGGAATTGCTCTTACCGACCATGATAACAGAGGGTATGGGTTTAGGGTAAGAGAGACTGCGGATATTCACTTTCCTGGTGAAGTCATGATAATCCCCGGGCAGGAGATCTCTCTTCATAGACAGCACGTTATAGAGGTTTACCTCCCGAGCGATTCTGTGTTCAGATTTTGTGCCCACCCTCGCTTGGGGGATAGTTTTGAAGAATTTATGAATAGAGAGGGCGACAATATCCATGGCATTGAAATCAAGAATGCAGCCTTGCAGCTTGAGGAGGATAAAATAAGGAAGATAGCTGCAAGGCACAATCTGATCCTGCTCGAGAATAGTGACGCACATTCCATTAGCGAGATCGGGTTGCACTACAGTGAAGTAGACTTACAAGAGCTGTATGAGCGTTGCAATAATAAGTAAAAAAGGTTCTTGTCCCATTCAGTTGGTGAAAAGGATTCGGGGATTCCTCACTCGAATCCTTGACTCCCTGGCCCCTTGAATCCTCTTAATCATCACCTCTCTTCCGTCGATGACATACCGTATCCTAAGCGACCACTAAAGTCCCATCACACCAGCCAATGCCTCACGATGAAAATCAGCATCTCCGAAATACACTCCTGGCGCCTTTGTTCTTCTAAAGTAAAGTTGGAGATCGTGTTCTTCCATAAAACCTGTCCCTCCGATCGATTGATGCGCAAGGGCAATGAGGCTTCGACACGAGTCAGTCACCCAGGCCTTGGTCATGGCAACCTCCCTTTCACAGGGCAACCCTTCACTTATCCTCCAGGCGGCCTGCTGGGTCATTAATTTCGATGTCTCGAGATAGGTCAATATATTTGCACAGTGGTGCTGAACGGCTTGAAAGCTCCCAATTTTCTTACCAAACTGTTCCCTCTCGGTAGCTTGCTCTATTGTGAGCTCCAGTGCCCGTTGACCTCCACCGACCATCTCAGCACACTTGGCGATTGCTGCCTTTTGAAGGACCTTCTTTATAATTGGCCATCCCTTGTCGATCTCACCGAGGATGTTCTCTTTTGATACCTCCACGTTGTTGAAGACTACTTCACACAGTTTGTCTCCGGCAAATGTCTCGAGAGGAGTAATCTCCACTGCCTGGCGCTTTGCGTCTACAAGAAAAAGGGTGATCCCATCTTCCTTATTTTCTCCCTCTTTTGTCCTTGCGGCACAGATGATATAGTCAGCAAGATGGGCATCCGGGACAAAGAGTTTTGTTCCATTGATCACAAAACCATCATCCTGTTTTTCTGCCTTAACTGATATTCGTTCGGGGGAATAACCTGCACTTGCCTCGGTCAATGCAAGGGTGGTGAATGTCGAGCCCTCAGCAATCCCCGGGAGCAGTTCCTGCTT
>JBDRGH010000367.1:0-4869 GCA_043818015.1 Pseudomonadota bacterium | reverse complement strand
TGGGGCCTTCCCTGGTTCCTGCGGAGGTAATCGTCCCTCTTCACAGTCTGGGAGACGTAATGAGCGAAATAGAACAAAAGGTTGACCAACCAATCGTTAAGGAGGGCGTAATCATCCATAATGGACGGGGAGGCGAACCTGAAGCAGTCATCCTCGGCTTTATCCCGTCTGATCAAAGAAAGTTCGGTTACAATCTGGTTTTCGGCCTTGTGCTTACCATGATCAAAATCGCTGAGAGGCATGGCGGACGTCCTTACTCCACGGGTCTTTATTTCGCAAGCAAAGCTGACGACGTTCTGGGAGTTGACCGGGTCGAAAGACTCAAAAAATTCAAAGCTGCGGTAGATAAAAGAGGTATCTTCAACCCCAAAAAGGTTCTGGGTAACGGGATTACCGGGTTATTGATGAAGACACTCAGTATCTTTGAACCACTTATTCGACCCTTCGGGAATGCTGTAATTACCCAGGTCGGAGAACGTTATAAGAAAGCAGTACGGGGTATCCCGCCTGATGTAGCCTGGTATGCCTATTCTTGCTCTCAGTGCGGTTATTGTGTGGATGAATGTGACCAATTCTATGGTCGTGGATGGGAAAGTCAAAGTCCGAGAGGGAAGTGGTACTGGCTTCGGGAGTATATGGAAGGCAACGTGAACTGGAACCAGAAGATGGTGGATACCATCATCGCATGTACAACCTGTGAACTCTGTAACCATCGATGCTCCACTTCTTTGCCTATAGAACCTTCCTGGATGAAGTTGCGGGGGAAGCTGATCCACGAAGATGATAGAATGACCTTTCCACCTTTCGAGATGATGGCTGCTGCCCTTGTTAAAGAGGGGAATATATGGGCAGGCTACAGGAAAAATCGAGATGCCTGGTTCCCTGAAGAACTGAAAGAAAAACACAGCCCTGATGTGAAGGCGAAGAATGTCTATTTTGCTGGATGTACAGCGAGCTACGTAGAACAGGATATCGGGAAGGCATCCGTAACTCTTCTCGATGCTGCCGGAGTGGATTTTACCTATCTCGGGCAGAAAGAGAATTGCTGTGGGACCCCGATGCTCGTAGCCGGTAAATGGGACGTCTTCCTGAGTAACATGAAGAGAAATATTGCCTCTGTAAAGGCTTGCGGTGCAGATACGGTAATTACGTCTTGCCCCGCATGTGACATGATGTGGAGGCATATATACCCACAATGGGCCAGGAAACATGGCATTGAATTTGATATTAAGACGAAACATTACAGCGAAATTATCAGCGAACAGATTAGGGAAAATAAGTTCAAGTACACCCATGAAGTTCCCAAGAAGGTCACGTGGCACGACTCCTGTCATATGGGGAGGGTCAGTGGAATTTACGATCCCCCAAGAGACATGATTAAGGCCATTCCGGGCATCGAATTTGAAGAGATGGAGTATAACAGGGAGGCTGGTCATTGCTGTGGATCCGTGCTGACATTGATCAAAGAACCTCTCGTTGCTCATGATGTAGGGGATACAAGAATCAAGGAAGCCGAAGAGATAGATGCCGAGGCGATCCTGGCTCTCTGCCCTTGTTGCGAGTTTCAGCTTCGGGTTAGTGCAGACAAAAAGGGTAAGGATATAGGGGTTCATGATTTAGCGGCTTTCGCCTGTCGAGGTCTGGGTAAAAACTTCAAAGACCCGGAACCGGAGGTTATGAGGCAATGGGCAGTTTTTGAAGGGATGATTGAGTTGATGACCCCTCAGGGGTTTGCCAACCTCATGAGCAGTATGTGGCCAGAACTCATCGACGCTATGCCCTTGGGCATGGGCAGTATGATGCGGTATATCGGGAAACTGGGACCAGTGGGCGGAGCGTTACTCTGGCTTATGAAACCTCTGTTTCCGGTCCTATTCCCGATTTTGTTGCCCAAAATGATGCCAAAGGTTATGCCTACGATGCTGAACCGTGTTGCAGAAAAGATACCAATGCCGGATTATATGAAGGAACAGATGCCGGAGCTCATGCCCAAGGTAATGGATAACCTGATGCCTAAGATGCTTCCTGATGTTGTTCCTCTAGTTGTGGACCCCATGATTGACTATCTCAGAGGAAAACAGAAGGGTAGAACCCAGCTGGTCTCCGATTATGTTCCTACTGGTGGAGCTGCTTAGTGCCTTTGATTTCGTTGAACAGAGAGCCCTTCTTGACCAAGAAGGTTTGCTCCTACAAATCTACTCCGTAGCTTCACTGTCAGGTTAAAGCCTTTTGCCGGGAAGGGGAGACAGGAAAACTCCCCGCCTCTGGCAGGGCTATCCCCAACCCTGCAAGGCTCAAGCCTATGAGGACCTCGATTACTTAATGGATACTCACGCAAACTAGTTTCAAAAAAGTCAATGAGTTTCGTGCTGGACCCTGTACCGAGATTAAGGGCTCGAATGAACCTCAACCGTTCCCACGACTTAAACCCAATATGTTAACCTGTCCCAAAAATAATCCACTTGCCAAACCGGGTGCACCCTTTGTAGGCCGCCACGCCTTTTCCGTTGACACGGAGCGGCATCTACCATATACTGGCTTACCCAAATGAAAATTCTGCTCGCCTTGCTTTTCTGTGTCTCTTACTAGTCCCGCCGTCTAAAACCCATGAGCGATCGCTTCTGGGGACCTTCTCAAGGTTGAATTTACCTAAAATAAAAAGGGAGGAATAAAGATTATGGAATGGAAGACGAAGATAACGGAGATGTTTGGAGTGCAGTATCCTATTATTTCGGGGGCCTACGGGGGATTTGGTACATCCGAGATTGCGGCCCCCGTGTCTGAAGCGGGAGGGTTGGGATTAATTACAGCTCATGCATTAAAGACACCGGAAGGGCTGAGAGAGGATATACGAAAGGCCAAGTCCATGACTGATAAGCCCATCGGCGTCAATTTCAGTATGGGTATGTTCCCCCATGTCGATCAGATGATAGAAGTTGTGATAGGAGAAGGGATTACAGTAGTGGAAACCTCGGCTTCTAAGGCTACTGATCAGGGGAAGCGGTTAAAAGAGGCTGGTGTTAAGTGGTTCCATAAGGTGGCTACGGTTAGACACGCCTTGATTGCTGAGCAGCAGGGTGTTGATGCAGTTGCCATCGTTGGTATGGAGGGAACGGGTTTCAAGAGTGTTGAGCAGCTTCCGACCCTTATCGGGATAAGCTGGGCAGCAAAGCAGATTAAGATACCTATCATTGCAGCGGGTGGTATCTCGGATGCCCGCACGTTTTTGGCAGCCCTTGCTTTGGGTGCAGAAGGTGTCTATCTTGGGACAGCATTTATGGCGACTCAAGAGTGTCCCATATCAGACAAACACAAGCAGTACCTTGCTCAGACCAGACCCGACGACCCCAAGCTCATGCATAAGGTTTTAGCCCCCCCTGATCCCAAGGATTTGGAGAAGGTAATGAAGCAGAGAGGTAAGATTCCTCAGAGCGAATGGATGTCGAAGCTTGAGAGGGTCCTTTTAAAGGAAGACCCCGAGGAAAAACAGGACTTTGAGACAGAAGGGGTTTTGAAGCTGGCTCCGGGTTCGCTGGCGGTGAGTGGAATAGACACGGTACCTACGGTAAAAGAATTGATCGATAGTATCATTCAAGGAGCAGAAGAGATTCTAACAAAGGGAGTATTTGCAGGGATAAGGTAGTTGAAGAGTTACTCGGCTGGGATTATTAGATGTTTTACCAATTTGCCAACCACCACGAATTCAGTCAAAACCAAGCTCGTATCCATGAGCGGAAACTGAGGGCGCAAAGACACGGGTTTCCGAGGGAGACGGTCATATAGATCGGACATCTGGAATCATATTGTTTGCCCGGCCAGCTTTTATACCGGAAAGATAACCGCGACTTTGGAGTATGCGAACCGGGCTCAGGATCTTGTCTATGCATGGCCACGAAAAAGGCCGGCCGTGTAGGAGATTTTTCTGTGACGAAGGCTAAAGTATTCCGATGACTGTACCGATGAAAAAAGTAAGCACAAGGAGACTCGTGCCGTGGATATTCTAATCGGCAACATATCACCCGTCGAAAAGGACCCGTCGAAAGAGAATGTTCCCACGCTTGTCGGTAAGAGGCAACTTCAAAGGGACCGCAGGAGGAATAAACAAGACCGCCGGACAAGCGTCAGGGAAGGTATCTTTGTCTCTCTTTCTGGAAGCGAGGATCGACGTGTTTTAAGGGACAGAAGAAAAGCCAGTTCGTGAGACCATCGTAGACTTTTTCTCATGTCCACATAAATTCCGTATCCTCATCCTTATACCCATCCTTATACCCCCTTCTTTGAATCGGGAACAATCCTCATAGAGTAGTGTACACACCCTCTGGATTCCAAACAGTCAACCCCTTCCAGCCTCTACCGGGCTGGCCTTCCCCTTCCGTTCGGCTAAGCTCACGGCCCCGAAAGGGTCACTGCTTCCACACTGAGCCTTTCGGGGCTCACCCTCGACCTGTCTGCGTGCAACGCACAGGCAGGTGGGTACCTCACTGTTCCAGCAAATTTCGCCAAGAGGCAAAGGAGTTCACTGAAAAGTCAGGAAACCCCGGATCATTTTTCCCTTGCAATAATCATCTAATATTTGTATGCTATGAAACTTCGATGCCCATTTGTTCGTTCGGGCCTCACCCACCTGTTTATTCAAAGGATAGAGAGAAGGCTTGGCATGATTTATTTCACCGGGGGAGTTACCATTAATTAAACAATTCAAAAGAACAAAGGAGGTTTAGAATGGACTTTGCTCTTACCAAGGAACAAGAGGTCTTGAAGAACGTTACACGCGAATTCTGCGACAAGGAGGTAGCTCCGTACGCAGACGAATGGGATAGGACGGCAGAGTTTGATTACAGCCTGATTGAAAAGCTGTCCAAGCAGGGA
>JBDRGH010000366.1:0-2504 GCA_043818015.1 Pseudomonadota bacterium | reverse complement strand
AATCTGGATTGCTGTCCTCTTTCTGGTCCCTTTAAAGAGCATATGTTCTATAAAATGGGATATACCATTCTCATCTTTCTTCTCATCACGGGACCCGAGAACAATCCAGACGCCGATCGAAACAGAATCGACGTATGGTACTTCTTCAGTTATGATTTTGATCCCATTGCGTAAAGTAGTCTTTTCGTACATCTTGTTTTCTTCTGTAGTTCAGAAAACCACTCTGATGCTATTACACGAAGGGGTATAGCGATACGAAGAGGTTCATTCACTGCTTTTCAAGGGTCTTTCCCAATGCCTCTTTTCGGCTAAGCTTGATCCTTCCAGCTTCATCAATGCCGAGAACCTTCACCAAGACTTCGTCACCCTCGTTTAATACGTCCCTAACGTTTGTGACCCGTTCTTGAGACAGTTGAGAGATATGAACCAAACCATCGACCCCCGGGAGTACCTCAACAAAGGCGCCAAAGTTCATGATCTTCTTGACCTTCCCCATATACAACCCTTCAACCTCAACCTCTTGGCAGATCTCCCTGATCAATCTAACAGCCTCATCACTAGCGTGGCCATCAGTGGACGCTATATGTACTTTTCCCGAGTCTTCGATATCTATCTTCGCCCCCGTTTTCTCAACGAGTTGCCTGATAATCTTACCCCCGGGTCCAATTACGTCCCGAATTTTATCCGGGTTAATCTCTATCGTGACAATCCTGGGAGCGTAGCTGGATAACGAGCTTCGCGGTTCGGTAATTGTGGCCGCCATCTTATCTAATACATGGATTCGCCCTTCTTTAGCTTGGTAAAGAGCCTGCTCTAAGATAGCTCTGGTAATTCCTTCGATCTTAATGTCCATTTGAAGGGCTGTAATACCGTCCCGGGTACCAGCAACCTTAAAGTCCATATCGCCTATATGGTCTTCATCTCCCAGGATGTCTGATAACACAATTATGTCGTCATCCTCTTTGATCAATCCCATGGCTATCCCCGCTACCGGGGTCTTGATGGGAACTCCAGCATCCATCAGGGAAAGTATCCCTCCGCAAACGGTAGCCATAGATGAGGAACCATTTGACTCCAAGACGTCACAGACAATCCTGATTGTATAGGGGAAATCGTCACTCGATGGTAGTAGCTTAGCGATTGCTCTCTCCGCCAAAGCACCATGCCCAATCTCTCTTCTACTCGGGGACCTCAATGGCTTAACCTCACCTACAGAGAAAGGGGGGAAATTATAATGGAGCATGAAGGACTTGTAGCTCTCCCCAGAAAGGGAATCGATCCTCTGCTCGTCAGATGAGGTGCCAAGGGTTGTCGCTGCCAATACCTGCGTTTCGCCTCTTGTAAACAAAGCGGAACCATGGGTTCTGGGTAAGACCCCAACCTCACAGGTAATGGGTCTTATTTCCGTAAAGGTCCTCCCATCGATCCGTTTCTTCTCGGAGACGTACATTTCTCGAATGATCTTTCTCTTCGACTCCACCACGAGTGCCTCGATATCTCTGTCTCTTCCCTCATAATCAGGCAGGAGTGCCTCGATGGTTTCGTGCATGATCTCATCAAGCCTCTTGTATCTACTGAGCTTTTCAGGTATCTTTGTTGCCTCCCTGACCTTTTCGTTAGCGATGTCATCAACCCTTTGCTTCAAATCCGGTTCAGTCGCCGAATTCGTGAACTCCCTCTTCGCTTTACCGATAATCCTCTTCAACTCCTCTTGAATCGCAAGAATCGGCTTGAGAGACTCGTGTCCGTACCATATAGCCTCCAGGATGACATCCTCAGGGAGCATGTTCGCCGCACCTTCTACCATAACCACAGCATCTCGGGTACCTGCAACAAGCAAGTCAAGGTCACTCTCCCCTAACTCTGAGTTTATTGGATTGCACACAAGCTTACCGTCTACTCGACCCACCCTTACCCCGGCCAGGGGGCCTGTGAAAGGAATGTCCGAAATCTCCAGAGCGGCGGAGGCACCGATCATTGCTAAAGTATCTGGCTCATTTTGCTGATCCACCGATAGTACCGTGGCAATAATCTGGGTTTCACAGAAAAACCCATCGGGGAAAAGGGGTCGTAGGGGTCGATCGATAAATCTCGACGTCAGTATCTCCCTTTCACTGGGACGACCTTCGCGTTTAAAAAAGCCACCAGGAATCTTTCCAGCAGCGTAGGTCATTTCTTGATAATCGACCGTCAAAGGCAGAAAGTCGATTCCCTCCCTTACCTTCTTGTTGGCCATAGCGGTCACCAATACCACTGTGTCACCATACGTAACCAGAACTGCGCCGTCTGCCTGCTTCGCCAGTCTCCCCGTCTCGATGGAAAGGGGCCTTCCATTTACATCAATACAAACTTTTTCTCTCATCTGTAATCATATCTCCTTTGGTCATAATGGACTCAATAAATCGTAAAGAGGTTCACTTTCTGATACCTAGTTTCCCAATGATAGTTCGGTACCGATCGACATCCTTCCTTTTCAGGTAATCCAGCAATCTCCTTCTTTGGCC
>JBDRGH010000365.1:0-2109 GCA_043818015.1 Pseudomonadota bacterium | reverse complement strand
CCGGAGATTGTCGGGTGCCATAAGATATACTCACAATCAGTCAGCGATAACTAGATTGAGACATCGTCTGAACTATGATTTGGACACTAACAGATATTGGGTTACCATTAAAAACACTGAGGGAGAATTTATTGAGGACATGTCCGCTCTTGCGAGGAGTATGAGCCTCCCCGATAAGGTAAAATTCAAGGACATTTCGACACGGGGAGAGGGTGAAGCGATTCACGGAACTGTCTACACAGAATTTGTACCGAATGGTCTGGTTGAAAACACGGTTATTCACGTGGAGAACGATGAGGGGAGGGTTTTTACCCTTATGATAAAGCCCTTAACTGGAAATGTTAAAGTCTATGATCGCTATATGAAGGTAACCAGATAGTCAAAGCTGAAAGTTCATCCTAACAGACCTCTGGAATATATTCAGTAAGATATAGAAAATCCTAAATCTGAAGCACCAAACGCTAAACAAATTCAAATGGGTAAACTCAAAATTCAAAACTTTTTCATGTTTTTGTCATTTGGGATTCTGGTAATTTGGTATTGTTTAGTATTTCGGATTTCGATTTTAGGGTTTAGTAATAATCCACAGGATATTGAACAATTACGGCTTTCGCTCTAACCATTCGTATGAAACATTGATGAGCCTTCGGCTCACAAAGGATGATGAAAACCTGTTCCTAACAGGTTCAGGAATTGCTATCAGAAACGTATTTTCAAGTGAAACAGAAGATGATTCGGAGAGCTGACGGCGGTTTTACCCTACTAGAGGTAATGGTAACTCTGGCTATCGTTGGAATCGCCCTGGTGGCGATTCTTCGGTCTTTGGCTATGAGTGTAGACGTTAGTAACGAATCGAGGAACCTGTCGGTGGCTACCCTTCTGGCTAAATGGAAGATGGCCGAGATCGAGAGCCAGGTGTTCCCAGACGTAGGAGAGGGGGGTGGGGAATTTGGGGACGAGTATCCAGGGTTCAGATGGGAGACGACTACAACCGAGACCGAGGTAAAGGAACTGAGAAAGGTTGCGGTTACAGTTCTGTGGCAGGAAGGTAAATATGAGAAAAAGCTACAACTGGCTACACTTATTTCACAAAGATGAATATTCGCCAGGCTTTACCATGGTAGAGGTGTTAATTGCTGTGACTATCGTCTCCGTGATACTGACGATTATCTATGGTTCTTTTGCGAGCAGTACCGCGTTAATAAGTGTCTGTCGCGAGAGGAGTGATATCTATCAGATCGCCAGGCTGAGTTTAGAGAGGATGGCTCAAGATATAAGCTGTGCCTTTCCTCCCAAAAGTACCGGTGCTCCGGACATTATCTTTGGATTTATAGGAGAAGATAGAGAGTCAGACGGTATGCCTTCTGATACCCTCAATTTTATCTCTACCGCTCACCTAACGTTCGGACGGGATTTAAGGAGTCCTCGTCTTTGTGAGATAGGCTACTATGTGGAAACTGACCCGGAGACAGACGCGCCGGCCCTGCTTCGAAGAGAGGACGCTACCCTCGATGATGAAATGAACAGAGGCGGGATTGTTCTGGCACTCGCAGAGCGCCTAAGGGGTCTCGATTTCAAGTACTACGATGATGAGGGAGAAGAATGGGATGAATGGTATTCTGAGGACAGAAATAGCCTTCCGAGGAGTGTAAAGATCACACTGACTTTAGAAGATGAGAATAAACGAAGATTACGTTTTTCCACGATGGTTTATCTTGAGATGTCGGGGGGTTAGATTGGGCCGTTTCGGAAGCGAAAGGGGCATAGCCCTTATCGTTGCGCTGTTGGTCATAACGATCCTTTTTGTACTGGTGATAGAGTTCAATTACTTAACGAGGGTCGACGTCACGATCGCCGCCAATATCAGGGATGAAAATAAGGCCCTCTATGTTGCAAAGGCTGGGGTTAATGCCGCCATCGCCCTTTTGAAAAGGGATAGTAACAACTATGACGCACCATCGGAGGACTGGGGCAGTTTTGCGTCACTTCCCCATTCAGAGTACCTTGGGGAAGGTAGTGTCGCTGGAAGTATTACCGATGAGAGTGGCAAGATCAATATCAATAGAATCGTCGATGCAAATTCGAAGAGCCTGCAGCAGTTAAAGAGGC
>JBDRGH010000364.1:0-2839 GCA_043818015.1 Pseudomonadota bacterium | reverse complement strand
AAAGGCTTCGCCCTTCTCAAGCACTCAAACCGTTATAAGGAGGTGTGAAGTGAATAGAAGTAGAAAAGGAAAACAAGTATTTCGCTCCATAATAGAGTTCGAGAAAAAATATTTGCCAAAGTCTCTTGAAAAACGGACGGCAGAAAAACTTACAGATGCTCGTGCTCTGGGGATTAGCTTGGCAAAAGAATCCTTAGATCAAATCAGGAAACAGCTAAGTAGATAGACTTCTCTTAACAGTACCTAAGAGGGAAATCAAAAATTCCCCGAAGTCGCCTATTGGCGAACTTTGTTTATCTGCGAATCATTATACTCCGCGTCTTTTGAAGACCTTCAAGTACGATGATGCCTGAATTTAACATAGACGGAATCTACGTGAAGGTATTCGGATATCCGATGGAGAGGAACTTCTTAATCGTTTTGGCACCGGTTCAGCAAGGGATGTGCTGCTTGAAGAGAAGTTACAGGAGCTTTCTGCCTTGGCTAACTCAACGAGTAAGATTGAACGTAACGAGAGCAGACATTTTGGTTGGTTAGCAGGGGCAGGGTGAAACCACCGATAAACAAAGGAGGAAAGAAATTATGATCAAGTTGATAGGTTTTTTCTTTGCCGCGATTTTCTACTTCAATGGGATCCCTCATTTTATCCAGGGGATCTGTGGTAAGAGCCACATGACCCCCTTCGCTCGCAAGTCCCGTCCTGTAACCAATGTCATGTGGGGCTTGATCAACTTCGTCATTGGAGAATTGATTCTGCATTTTTCCAAGACGGGGCCCTGGCAACCTTCTCAAGTAGTGGCTTTCTGGGTAGGGGCGATCGTGATCTCTCTATATCTTTCTGTATTCTGGAGCAACCCTGAGGCTAAGCTTCCCTGGCATAAGGATTAAAGATCCACTCTCTTACTGTATTCTTCCTCGACGATCAATTATGGTATCGCGTCTCCAATTTATATCGTCCTTTTCCGGGTAATCTCTGTTGAAATGCAGTCCTCTGCTTTCCTTTCTGATAAGGGCGCAGTCAATTATGAGCTTGGCCACGATCGCAATATTCCGGAGTTCCACGAGATCGCCGGTTAACGTAAAATTCCAATAATACTCCGTTATCTCTTCTTGAAGCAGTTGGATTCTCCTTTTGGCCCGGTTTAACCGCTTATCGGACCTCACAATCCCCACGTAATTCCACATAAGGCGTCTGATCTCGTCCCAATTTTGGGATACCACTACAGATTCATCACTATCCACTGCACCGCTGGAGTCCCACTGGGGAATCTCGGGAGGACTCTTTCGGTCCTCCTCGATAGCTCTTACACTCTGGATAGACGCCCTATGGCTAAAAGCCAGGGCTTCTAAGAGAGAGTTACTGGCTAATCTGTTTGCCCCATGGAGTCCGGTAAAAGCTACCTCTCCGCAGGCATAGAGTCCTTCGATACTTGTCTGCCCATCGATATCTGCCACCACCCCACCACATATATAGTGGGCAGCGGGAACAACGGGAATGGGGTCTTTCAAGATATCGAAGCCAAAGGAAAGACATCGTTCATAAATGTTGGGGAACCTTGCTTTGATGAAATCCTTATCCCTATGGGTAATGTCTAGGAACGCGCAATCATCGCCGCTCCTCTTCAACTCACTGTCGATCGCCCGGGCGACTATATCTCGAGGAGCTAGATCCCCTAAGGGGTGGTATCTCTCCATGAAGGGTGTGCCATCTCTCAGCCTAAGAATCCCTCCCTCTCCCCTAAGGGCTTCGGATATTAAAAAGGATTTCGCGTCGGGATGATATAGACAGGTTGGGTGAAACTGAATAAACTCCATATTGGCTATTCTAGCCCCTGCCCTATATGCCATAGCTATCCCATCCCCTGTAGCAATATCGGGGTTAGTGGTAATAAGATACACCTTACCTGCCCCCCCGGTAGACAGAAGGGTTACTTTTGAAATGAAGGTATGAATGGTATTTCCCTTAATATCAAGAACATATGCTCCCCAACACGTATCTTCCCTGTCTTCTCCAAATCTTCCCCACCTATTCACCTTTGACTGAATAATCAAGTCCACAGCAACCATGTTTTCATATATTTTGATATTCCTCTTTGATTCTACTCTTTCTAACAGTGCCTTTTCTAGTGCTCTACCGGTGAAATCTGAGGCATGAACGATCCTCCTTCTCGAGTGTCCGCCTTCTTTACCCAAGTCATATTTGCCACCGGCATCTTCTTCCGTCTCACTAAATTTTACCTCCCAGTCTTCCAGGTCTCTTATTCTGTCAGGACCGTTCTTCACCACCATCTCAACTACATCCTCATGGCACAACCCATCCCCTGCTTTCAGGGTGTCTGCTATATGTAAATCAAAGCTATCATCCCCACCAAAAACCGAAGCGATTCCACCTTGTGCATAATTGGTGGTGGATTCGATCTTATCCTTCTTGGTAACAATTGCCACCGTAGCATAATCCGAGACCTTGAGTGCAAAAGTCAATCCAGCAATACCGCTACCTATAACCAGAAAGTCAGTTGTTATTTCCAATACCTCTTCCTCGCTCGTAAATCAATCTTTCTACAGGCGTAATCTTGCTCTGTTTATTATATATCCGGACCGATGTCAAGGCTTTTCGCCCCGAAGACCAGATCCACAATTCTGGAGTTTCCCGAGTTTCTCAGCCGGTATTTTCGAAACACCATGATTTCATTAATGATCCGACATTATGTAAGTGAACCCCTTTATCCCTTCGCTCAGGCACTTCCGCAGTGACCCTTTCGGGGCTCGCAGGTGGGGAATACCTTCCCCTTCCAGCCTCTGAAGGGCTGGCTTTCCCCTTCCTGCTCACCCTCGATGG
>JBDRGH010000363.1:0-3018 GCA_043818015.1 Pseudomonadota bacterium | reverse complement strand
TTCCAACGAGATGCCTTATCTGTGATAGAGACATTCTTGATAAGCGGTCTTCCGGGATTTGCGAATCATGCCTGTTGGACATAAGGTACGTTTCGTCTCCCATTTGCTCGAAATGTGGAGTTCCTTTTCAGTCTGACGTTGGAAGAGACCACCTTTGTGGAACCTGTTTAACCTCTAAGATATACTTCACCAAGGCTAGAGCGGTTGGATTCTATGAGGGGTTACTGCAAGAGGCTATTCATCAGTTCAAATATAATAGGAAGACCCTTTTGGCTAAACCTCTAGGGGCCCTTGTGGCAACCCATCATTTTGACTGTATTGATTTCAAGTCATACGACTTTCTAGTTCCTGTCCCTCTCCATTTTAAGAGACTACGAGAAAGAGGGTTTAATCAGGCCCTTTCCTTGGCTAGATGTATCGGGAAGAGATACGGGACTCCTACTGATTACAGGAACCTTAAAAGGATAAAATGGAAGGGGCCCCAGATCAATCTTTCCCGGCAGGAGAGAGAGCGGAATGTTAAGGGGGCATTTTCTCTTTGCGATGGGAATAGATTCAAGGGTAAGAGTGTCCTGTTAATAGACGATGTTTATACCAGTGGCGCAACAGTTAATGCATGTGCAAGAGTGATGGTGAAGGCGGGGATAAGAAGGGTAGATGTTGTGACGTTATGCAGGGCAGTGCAACATCCCACGGTACCACACTATTCTGATCTGTAATATGAGGCTTAGATGGAGTTTGAAGAGGTCTTTGATTTAGTCAGCGATGATCTTCAGAAGGTGGAGCTCGAACTGTCGAAACATGTGATGTCCCAAGTTTTGTTGATACCGGAAGTAGCGAATTACATTCTTCTGAGCGGCGGAAAGAGGTTCAGACCTTTAGTACTGATCCTTGCTGCAAAACTCTGTGGATATGCTGGGAACCACCACGTCCCGCTTGCGAGCGTCTTTGAGTTTATCCATACCGCTTCACTTCTTCATGATGACGTGGTGGACAATGCCGAAATAAGAAGGGGTAGTTCTTCGGTAAATTCTGTGTGGGGGAATGAAACGAGTGTTCTACTTGGCGATTATCTTTTTTCTAAATCTTTTTCTCTAGTAACGAGTATTGGAGATTTAAAGGTTTTGAGGGTATTATCCGAGGCTACTACTCGTTTGGCTGAAGGGGAAATCATGGAGTTGATGAAAAGTGGCGATCCCCATACGACTGAGGAGGATTATATCTCTATTATAACCGAGAAGACGGCGGTTTTGATCTCAGCGGCCTGTCAGGTGGGGGCTATCTTGGGTAACGCTTCTCATGAGACAGAAAAGGCCCTAAGAGGTTTTGGTCTCAATCTCGGTATCGCTTTCCAGTTGGTCGATGACATCCTTGATTATACCTCGACGGAAGAGCAATTTGGCAAGGCTATCGGCAAAGATTTACACGAAGGAAAGATTACTCTGCCATTAATCCATACCTTACGGGTCTGCAGCGACTCCGATAGAGAAAGGATTACAAAGATTATTGAATCAGATGATCACAGGGGCCCAGATTTGTCAATTCTATTGACAATAATTAATTTGATTAAACAATATGAGGGAGTAGAGCATACGTTTAATAGAGCGAGAGGCTATGTTGAAATAGCAAAGGGATTCCTACGAGACTTTGACACCTCCAGAGAGAAACAAGCCCTTTTGGCAATGGCTGATTATGTTATTGAAAGGAAGTGGTGAGCGAAAATCCAGGAGGACTTTCCCTTACTTGTCACTATATTTCCCTCGATTGATTACCATTCCTTTTCAGAGATTAGCTATTGCATTCCTTGCGTGTAGCCCGCACCGGAGAAAGCATACAGTCGAGTTTGTTTTCTGCATATCCGGCATTCTCTCTGGTGAATGGCTACCTATCATCCACAACCACCGAAGAGAACAGGGGCCATATCCAGGATAGAACCTGATTCTGATGGATTGGTTCACAAGGTTAAGCGGAGCATCACCGTAAGAAGGGTTCCGCTCGTTGAAGACATTGGAAAAGGGGAGGGGATAATTGATTGATTCCGTGGAAGGTTTGAAGAGAACTCACAACTGCGGTCAGTTAAGGATAACTGACACAGACAGTGAAGTTGTTCTCATGGGATGGGTACAACGAAGAAGAGACCATGGAGGTCTCATATTTGTTGACTTGAGAGACAGGTATGGAATTACGCAGGTGGCTTTCAGCCCGGACGCCGGTAAGGATGCCCATGATAAAGCTACTCTCATTCGAAGTGAATATGTCATAGCTGTTAAAGGGCACGTGTCCAGGAGGCCACGGGGGACCGAAAACCGCAATTTGCCTACTGGAGAAGTAGAGATCCAGGCCAAAGAGCTGAAAATAATTAACACTGCTAAGACGCCCCCTTTTCTGATCGAAGAAAGTGTGGATGTTGCTGAGGATACCCGTTTGAAATTCAGATACCTGGACTTGAGGAGGAGGAGCCTGCAGAGAAATCTCATTCTAAGGAGTAATGCGGCAAAGGCAATAAGAGATTATCTCTATAAAGAGGGTTTTCTAGAGATCGAAACCCCTTTCTTGACGAAGAGTACTCCTGAAGGAGCGAGAGACTACCTGGTTCCAAGCCGGGTAAATCCTGGTAATTTTTATGCCTTGCCGCAGTCCCCCCAACTATTCAAGCAGCTGTTGATGATAGCAGGTTACGACAGGTATTTCCAAATCGTGAAATGTTTTCGAGATGAAGATTTAAGGGCAGACAGGCAGCCTGAATTCACACAGATAGACCTGGAGTTGTCCTTCATTAACCGTGAAGACATATTCAGAATCGTAGAAGGTATGATAGCCTCGCTTTTCAAAGAGGTCTTGAGGGTAGAGATAGAGACTCCCTTTAAGAGGCTAACGTATAATGAGGCCCTTGACAGATACGGGGTAGACAAGCCAGATACGAGGTTCGGTCTGGAATTAAGGGATGTCTCAGACATATTCAGAAAGTCTGACTTTAAAGCGTTTGCGGACGCAGTGACGCAAGGTGGAGTCGTAAGG
>JBDRGH010000362.1:0-2699 GCA_043818015.1 Pseudomonadota bacterium | reverse complement strand
CTGGTCTTTTGCGATCTTAACGGAGACCGGTTCAAAGTTTTGTAGGAACGCTACGCAACAGAACTCCCGCCCACAGTTCCCTATACCCCCTATTATCTTTGTCTCATTTCTCACCCCTATCTGGCGCATCTCAATTCTGGTATGGAATCTCTGAGCAAGCCTCTTTACTAATTCTCGAAAGTCCACCCTCGCTTCGGCAGTGAAGTAAAAGACAATCTTCGAGCCATCAAATAAATACTCTACACTGACGAGTTTCATAGGTAATTTGCATTTCTGTATCTCGTCCAAACAGATCCGATATATCTCTTTTTCTCTCTTTCGATTGTTCGCTTCCGTGTTTATATCGTTTTCATCCGCCTTCCTCAGAATGCTTTTCAGCGGAGTACTTAATACGGATGCATCCCCGTTTGCCATTCTGACAACAACCCCTAGTCCCATTCCTCTTTCTGTTTCCACCACTACACGATCACTAATCCGGAGGTCCAATTCTCCAGGATCGAAATCATAGGTCTTGCCGTTACCTCTAAATCTTACCCCTACAATCTTCACGTAGCCCTCCCATATATTGCTCTCATCCAGTCATTGTTTGAGCGTATGCAGAATAAAATCTGCAAAATCCTAAATCCTAATACCCGCCTGCCATGCAAGGTATTTAAGGATAGAATAATAAGCGTGGCAATAGCATCAGTTTTAGGGCACTACCCTGAATCCCACAAAGGCATTGCGGGCAGGTCGAAATCCTAAACAAGCACAAAATTCAAATGTTCTAAATCCAAAACCATCAAAATCTTCCTAAGCACATCGTTTCATAAATACATATGCGATACTGTCATTCCGAACCCTTCGCCTGTCATTCCGAACCCTTCGCCTTTGTCATTCCGAGCCCTTCGCTTTTGTCATTCCGAACGAAGTGAGGAATCTAGTCTTTGCGCTCAGGATAAACTCAGCGAGAAATCTTAATCCCGACCTGTCGGGATGCATTATTAGAAGATATCTCCCGGAGCCTACCCTGAGTGTATCGAAGGGGTCGATATGACAACGAAACGCTCTACTAGATAGATATCGTGACTCTGGAGTGCAAAGAGGCTTGAATATTGGCGAGAGCACAAACGTTGGTTAAGGAGGTGAAGTAATATGTTTGACAAAGATAAGATCAAGTCTTTGGCGGAAAAGCAAAAGGAATGGGAAGAGAAAAGGGAAAGGAAGGCCCTGGAAAAATTGGGGGAGAGGCAGGGTGTATTTGAAACCCATTCCCAGATACCCGTAAAACGTCTCTATACGCCGAAAGATATTGAGGACTTCGATTATGAAAGGGATGTAGGGTTTCCCGGTGACTATCCGTTCACGAGGGGGATATATCCTGTAGGATATCGAAGCCGTACCTGGCAGGTAAGGCAGGTATGCGGGTTTGCAACCCCTGAAGAGACAAATGAGAGACTCAAGTATCTTATAGAGATGGGGGAGACTGGTGTAACGGTGGTATTCGATCTTCCCACAAACAACCACGCCATAGATTCGGATAACCCTCTGGCAGAAGGCCAGGTAGGAATGAATGGGTTACCGATAGATACACTAAAGGATATGGAAGATGCCTTTGATGGGATCGATATAGTCAAATACCCGGTAACCCTCATTGCCCGGTGCCCGGTTCTCTTATTTATGTTGATCGCCGTGGCAGAGAAGAGGGGGCTAGACATTCGAGAATTGAGGGGTACGAGCCAGCTCGATTTTTTGACCTCATACGTGGCCAATAAGCAGGCAATCTTTCCTGCGCCCAAGGAAGCGTTTCGGTATTTTGTCGATATTATAGAGTTCCTCTCGGAAAATATGCCCAACTGGAACACGATGACCATAGGTGGCTATGCGCACCGTGATTCCGGGACGGATGCCGTGCAAGAGATGGCCTTTATGCTCTCGGGAGCCATCAGTTATACCAAGGCTTATTTGGAGAGGGGAATGAAATTGGAGGAATTCGCGCCGAAATATACCTTCTTTATGGGATGTCATAACAATTTCTTTGAGGAGATAGCCAAGTTCAGAGCAACGAGGAGGCTATGGGCAAGAATAATGAAGGAACGATTCGGGGCAAAGGACCCCAGGACCATGCTTCTCAGGCTTCACGTCCAGACAGATGGGAATACCCTGACAGCGGAGCAGGCGCTGAATAACATTGCCCGCGTGGCTGTCCAGAGCCTGGCTTCCCTTCTCGGTGGCGTTAGCTCGTTGCATTCTGATTCTTATGACGAGGCTATCTGCATCCCTTCGGAGGAATCTGCCAGGATTTCCATAAGAACTCAGCAGATATTACTGGAAGAGACAGGTGTTGCGGATACGATGGACCCTTTAGCAGGGTCCTACTATGTGGAGTGGCTCACCAACGAGTTAGATGAGAGGGCTTCAAAGTTGATAGAGAAGATTGATGCCATGGGCGGCATGCCGGAAGCCATAGAAAGCGGTTGGCTGCAGCGGCAGATGGATGATACGGTGAACCGTTACTGGGATGGGATAAGGAAAGGAGAAAGGACAATTGTTGGCTTAAACAAATACAGGATTAAGGAGGAGATCAGGGTTAAGGCCTTTAAGGTGGATCCATCCTACGAGAAGAAACAGTTAGCCAGGCTCAAGAAGGTGAAAGAAGAGAGAGATAGCGAGAAGGTAAGGGCACGTTTATCGAAGATCCGGGAGGGGGTTGAGAGGGG
>JBDRGH010000361.1:0-2940 GCA_043818015.1 Pseudomonadota bacterium | reverse complement strand
TTCATCGCTTCATTGATCTTCTCTATCAGGTCTTCGATATCGATCGGCTTCATCAAGTAATCAAAAGCACCTTGCTTCATGCCCTCGATTCCTTCTCGCGTGGAGCCACGGCCTGTAAGCATAATCACTGGAACGTTAGGTGATTTCTCCTTAGTCTGCCTAAGGACATCGAGACCACTCAGACCTGGCATCATGACATCTAAGATGATGACATCCGGTGTTTTTTCACCCACCTTAGCCAGGGCACCCTCACCAGTAAAGGCCACATCGGTGTCAATGCCCCTTAGAGTCAGCCTCTCCGCCAGTGTTGTTACGAAATCCTCTTCATCATCAACAAGTAGTACTCTTAATTTGGTCATGGCTCACCCTCTTTCAAATCTCATTTGTTCTTAATTGGAAGAGTTACGGTAAACGTAGTGCCCATTCCCACTTTACTCTTCACCTCTATGTCTCCTCCTAGCTTCTTTACAATTCCATATGTTATGGACAACCCGAGACCTGTCCCGTATTTCTCTTTGGTTGTGAAAAAAGGCTCGAAAATCTGTGGAAGGTATTCCTCGGGGATACCTTGGCCGTTATCTTCAACAGTAGCCTGCACGTAGCCCTCATTCTTGAGCGAGGTGGCGATATGAACGCTCCCCCCATTTTCCACGGCTTCAAAGGCGTTATTAATTATATTGAGAAACACCTGTTGAAGTTGGCCCTTGTCGCTTTCTATTTTCGGAAGTCCGGAGTCAAAATCGAGTCTCAGGTCTATATTTCTGTGTAAAGCCTCTTTCTCCACAAATCCAACAACGTCCTTGAGCACATCTGCGAGGTCAACAGTTTCGAGGCTAACATCCATCCTCTTCGCAAAACTCAGAAGTCGATGGGTGATGATGCGAGAGCGGTCCACAGACCTATGGATAGAGCTTAATAATTGAAGAAATCTCTCCCCCTCCGGAAAATTGTCATTACGCTCAATGATATCTCTCATCAATCCTGCCTTTTCATTGATTATCGCAAGAGGATTGTTGATCTCATGGGAGACACCGGCGGCCAATCTTCCAACAGACGCCAGCTTGTTAACGTATTGAGCCTCACGAAGGGCGGTTCCCCTTCGTTGATCAGAATCCTGGATGTGTCTCACAAGGGTCTTCACTATTCCGTAAGTAACCACGGTAATTAAAAGACAACTAAAAACGAGTACCCAAAACAGCTCGCTCTTTAAGGCAAACCATGTCCTGGACATCTCCCCCGGTTTCTTAACAAGGATCAGGATGAAGGGCTTAATATCCAGAGAGACATGCCCTATTAAAATCGGCTCCCCTTTAGGATTTGATAGTTCTTGAACCACACCACTTGGAGTCGATCTTAAAGGTATGATCGGCCACTTGTCGAGGACGTTTCCATGGTACCGGGAGGGCGTTTGAAGGATTCCATCCTCGTTGATCAAGAAGATATCGCTATCGGGGTCCAACTCCATGGAGGTAATCAGGCGATTGAACTTTACCGTATCAATTGTCGCTCGAAGAACCCAAAAATCTCCATTTTCGAGGTCTCTCTTCACTGCAATAACAAAGTGAGGGAATCTTCTATACCCCATAAAAACATCGCTTATATACTCATTACGAATCATCACCTCTTTAAACCAGCTTTGGTCCCTGTAGTTTTTGTCCTTTAAATCATAAGGCCCAACATACGTTTTCTGCACCCCGGAAGAATCGATCACGCCTAGATCCACAAACTCACGCAGTTCTTGCTTGAGGATCACAAATACCTTGTTTAACTTTGACTGGTTACTGATTTCTTTGAAACTATAAGAGTTGGCTATAAGATTCAGCGATGATTTTCTTTCCGCTAGGAATACGTCAAGACCATGTTTGAGGTTCGTTATCAAACTCTGAATAGGTTTAACCGTTTCCTCCCTGATGGCAATCCGATATTGATGATAATTTATGATGGCCATTGCGATCATCGGGATGATAGCCATAGCAAGTATAATCGATATCAGATTCCGCCTCAACCTGTCGTAATGCTTTTGCGGTGGTTCATCTCCATAGAGAGACTCGGGGGCACCAATTCTCATCCACTTCTGAATCCTCTCCCTAATCCGGATCATAGTTTTCACCATTCATAGATAAATGACACTAAATAAGTCGGGCCTTCCTGGCCATGGCAGGGAAGAAACACCTGTTGCCACGGGTACCCGAAGCAGATTCCGGGTAAGACTCCTTACTTATGCTCGGAACAGGCTCAGCAACATCAAGAGGTAGCTTCGCTCCCTCGTCGTTAAACTTACGGTTTCGGTTCATCGCAGTGACTCATTCTGTATTTGCCCACCTTATTCGGTTACGACAGTTTCAGCGGTCATCAGATTGGCGCCCTGCTCCAGACGATTCTGTAGAAAGAGTTCCAGAACGTCTTTGTATGGGCCAATTACAGAATCTATCACCTTCACCTTCTTCCAGTTTAGATATTGATAAAATTCCTCCTCGATCCCCCCACATATGACATGGGTTATCCCCTGTGAAAGAATGATATGGCATAGTGCTTCCGCAGAGGCAGACGTTAGGACTATCGTTTTACTTTCAACAATCTCTCTCTCATCATTTAATGTGGTCACAAATATCTCCGAGACTAGGTCAAAACGAGGAGCGACATCTTCTTCATAGATCGTTATGAGGATCTTTTCTGTCATGGTTAACCATTAGGGCAAATTCTATGCCTATTTCGATTGCGAGGCAATATCAATAGATTAAGGTAGACAGTACCATATTGTGAGACCTTTGCATAACCTGCCAAGGCTTTGAAGAAGTTCCCTGAGAGCGAATTCATAGATTTTTTGGGGAACCCACCTTGGCGAGCGTAATGTAGAAAATTCACATGTTTGAGCCCGAAGGGTGAGTTTGTGAATTTTCAATGGAGCGAGCTTAGATGGGTCAAAAAATGTATGCTGAA
>JBDRGH010000360.1:0-9073 GCA_043818015.1 Pseudomonadota bacterium | reverse complement strand
GAGGTACTGAAGTGGATAAACGGGACTATGAAAATGACAGATGAAAAACTTGGTAGGGTGAAGGAAATTGCTTTCATTGGAAAGGTGGCTGCCAGTCTTTCTCACGAGATCAAGAATGTGCTGGCTACTATCAATGAATCGTTGGGACTAATGGGTGATCTTTTCATGAAAGCTGATCAGAATAAAGTTCCTGATCTCATGAGGCTGATCGAGCTCAATATGAATATGCGGGAACAGATCAAGGGCGGGGTAGAGATTGTAAACCGACTCAACAGATTTGCCCATAGTATGGATGAACAGGTGGCCCAATCTGACCTCAATAACGTCGTAGCGCTAACCGTGGATATTGCAAAAAGATTGGCCAGACTGAAACGGGTAGGTCTGGAGACGAAACTTGCAGACAATCCGGTAAACATACAGATGGATCCATTCAAGGTGGAGCAGATAGCCTTCGGTTGCATAGAGTACTTACTTAATTTGCCGACGAAGAAGAATCGAATCACCCTTGCCCTTGAGGAGATTAAAGGCGATGCTATAATAATCATCTCTAACGATTCCTCGAATTCCGATAGCCCTCGAGGAACTGATCCGATAGCGGAGAAGAGTGGTTCGGATATGGCATTTCTGATTGCGCTACTGAAAGAGATGGGCGGTTCTATCGAATTTACACCATCCTCCGCGGGTAATAAAATCACGGTATCCTTCCCAGCAAAAAAATCCTGAAAGGGTGACTCTATTCTCTCTTATCGGTCGATGTGTACCGTTATGTACTATAATGGGACACTACTACGGCGACAAAACTGTATCATGATGTCCCATAGTGGCACATTACCTCGTACTAAATTTTCTAACTAGCTCATTATATAAGCTATTTAGTTATGGCATGTGTTTTGCTTTTAGATAAAGACAGACAACAGTGACAAAACCCGAAAGGAAAGGAGTGCAGTGATGATAAGTATGATGAAGAAAATCGAAGATTGGTTTGCCTCGGTGGCCTTCGCTGAGGCGGGTGAAAGAGAAACGGCGCTGGAGATCGCTGGCATAAAGCCGAAGCCTCGCAGAAGCCTATCGTTTGACAAGCTAATGGCGGCTATTACCTTTGCCGAGGCTGGAGTGCATGAGTATGCATTGGAATTGATGGGAACACCAGCACATGCAGCAACTCGGAAGCCCGTATCTTTGAACCTTCCAGGGGTGAAGATATGGTATGGTACTGCTACGGTAACCTGCTAGTGCCCCGAAAATTAAGTTAGAAACTGCCTATGTTTAATCGTCTGGTCGGGTTTTTGCTCGCGTGGGAGAAGTTGTGCATTGAAGGTTATGCTGGTAGATACTAACACCATGTTTATGGAAAATCTTGGTGAAAAGATAAAGGGAAGTGCCTTTAAGGTATTTGCGGCAACCTCTGGCAGCCAGGCCCTCTCCACGTTGGTAAAGAAGAAGATTGATGTAGTTGTGCTCAACATGAAGGAGCTGCACATGGATGGGATTCACATTCTATCTGACATCAAGAAGGTCCGACCTCTAACAGAAGTGGTTTTGCTTAGAGCCCCGTCGGGTATTCATTTATCTATTGAGGGCATGAAACGCGGTGCGTTCGATGATCTACTCCTACCTCCCGATATAGGTGATCTTCGAAGAATAATCGGAGCGGCAGGTATGAGAAAAAGGGAAAAGGAGAAGGAAGATAAAAGGAAGAGGAAAAGGAGATCTATCGTTCGTGCGCTCGAAGATATTGCAGTATCAGCAACGTATGCTGAGGCTGGGGAATTTGAAACGGCCAGGGAGATCTTTAAAAGGAGAAAAAAGGAGAAGTGAGATGGAGAAGGATATGAAGGTATTATTGGTGGATGATGAGGAAGAGTTTGTCAAAGCCCTTGCGGAGCGGCTTAAGTTAAGGGATCTTGGGTCAGATACGGTTTACAATGGAGAAGGCGCTTTGGAATACGTGGAAAGCCAGGAGCCTGACGTCATGGTCCTTGACCTTAAGATGCCGGGGATTGATGGTATGGAGGTTCTCAAGAGGGTTAAGCAGGCGTATCCTAACATCGAGGTCATAATCCTCACCGGACATGGGACAAAAAAGGACGAGGAGAAAGCTAGGACACTAGGGGTATTTGATTACCTGGAAAAACCGATCGATATCGAAAAGCTGGTGAAGAGAATGAGGGACGCCTTCAGGAGGAAACTCGACAAGTACACAACGGCTGCAACCTTTGCAGAGGCGGGGGAGAGCGATGAGGCCAAAAGGATCCTTGATAAGGAGTGACGGTTTAAGTGGCTACTATCTTGGAAGGAGGATGCCATGGAACGAATAAAGGTAAAGGATATAATGGTACCTTTAGAAAAGTATGCAACGGTGCATGAAGATAGCTCCCTTATTGATGCTATCTACGCTCTGGAACAGGCACAGAAGGCATTTGACGCTACCAGAGAGAAGCATCGTGCGATTCTGGTTTACGATAACAAGAAGAAGATAGTGGGGAAACTGAGCCAGTGGGATGTGATTAAAAGCCTCGAACCAAAATATGAATCCTTTGGAGACATAAGGTCGGTAAGCCTTTCGGGTCTCAGCCCTGAATTTATTAAGTCAATGATGAAGAAACACAGCCTATGGCAGGGTGACCTTCATTCGCTCTGCAACAGGGTTGCCAACAAGAAGGTTAAAGATGCGATGTATAGGCCGACAGAAGGAGAAAAGGTTGAAGAGGATGTGACTTTTGGAGAGGCATTGCACATGTTTATTGTCGGTCATCATCAATCCCTTCTTGTAACGAGAGGAGAAAAGATCGTGGGTATCTTACGTCTGGTTGATGTATTCAAACTCGTCTGTGAAAGCATCAAGACTTGCAAAATCTAAGGAGGAAAGACCTGTATGGAACATATTGACCATGATGCTGGTGGAAGCGGAATATTGGCTAACAAGTTACTCTGGTTGATCGTCGGAGGAGCTATCTTTTTTGTGATTGCATTTATAATTCCTACCCCTCAGAGCATGGTAGAATTAGTAGAGAAACAGGGGTTCGGACGACAGATGATTGAGTGGCACGTAGCCAGAGATATGGCACACGCCGCTTGGAAGATGAAGCTAATCCTGGGTCTGATCCCCATGGCCATCATATTTTTTGCTACCGAAGCCCTGCCGATAGGTCTTGTGGGGATCCTCATGCCTATACTCGCCTATTTTTTTGGCCTATTGCCTTCCAGGGAGATCGGTAAGACCTTTGCTGGAGATGCCCCTCTCTTCTTATTGGGCGTACTTGCCATGGGTGTTACTGTAATTGAGGTGGGACTGCACAAGAGGCTTGCAACATGGATCTTGGGTTGGACCAAAGGGTTTGTCGTCCCCATTATTGTTCTCTGTGTATCCATGTCGGTTATTGGTTCATTTATCTCTGCCCACGCTATGGCTGCCTTTATGGCCCCTGTCATGGCGGCGGTTTACATGGGGGCAGTTGCTGCCAGCAGTCGAGATGGGACTACTAAACATGATCCAGAACTTGCCAAACTCCTCCTCCTCGCCCTCTGTTTTGCTCTCAACGTTGGTGGGGTTGGTTCACCGGCAGCCGGCGGTCGTAATGCGATAATGATGGGTTTCTGGTCAGAATACAACGTTCCGATGAGTTTTGGCCGGTGGATGATGTACGGACTTCCCCTTTCTCCCGTTTTGGGATTCGCTGTGGCAGTGTACATGATAATAGTTTTCAGGAAGGTTAAGACCAGGGACTTAACACCGGGTCTCGTGGCCATAAGGGAAGAGACCCGGAGGATGGGACCCATGAGTTATGCTGAAAAGGTAACTTTCGGCATGATGCTCTTGATACTTTTCTTGTGGATATTCGGAGGGCACGGTCTCGGCTTGGGTGGGCCGGCGCTACTGGCCCTGTTGATTCCAGTCCTTTTCAGGATCTCCGACTGGAGAAAGATTCTGGGAGGAATATCGTGGGACGCATGGTTTATGTACTGTGGAGCGCTAACGCTCGGTTCCCTTTTAAAGGAGTCAGGAGCAGCCGTTTGGCTGGCTCGGATCTTTCTTGAACAATTAACGCGACTTGACCTTGGAAGTGGTTTGGGACTCTGGATCGGGATGAGCACCCTTTCTGGTCTTCTAACAAACTTTATGTCGGATGCAGGGACGACGGCTTTGCTGGGGCCGATAGCAATTCCAATGGGTATCATGACAGGCGTCCAAGGAGAGCCTTGGGCAGTCGGCCTGGCTACTGCCTTTGCCACATCCTTTGCCCACTTTTTGATCGTAGGCACCCCCAATAATGCCATCGTGTACGGGCTTGGCGTTTATCCTGATACCGGCAAGAGGATGATTAGCCCCTTTGACTTCGTTAAGTACGGGTTTGTTCTCTGGATCGTCTCGCTGGCTATTACGTGGGTACTGGGTTTTGTGGTCATGTTCAACCTGGTAGGATTTCCGGAGGGGATCACCGAAACGGCAAAAGCAGTTCTTGCCGCTAATACTAAGTAGATGTATAATATTTTGAAGAGGATTTTAATGTTACCTTTCAGTTTTAGATTCTTCAATTAAAAGGGGAAAGGCCTATGAAGGTAAGAATTTTATTAGTAGATGATGAGGAAAATTTTGTGGGTATGCTGGCCGAGCGATTGAGGAACCGGGATTTTGATGTCACAACAGCCCTGAGTGGGGAAGAGGCGTTGGGGAAGATCAAGGAATACAATTTTGATGTTGCTATCATCGATGTCTTGATGCCGGGCCTCGGAGGTATCGAAACCCTGAGAGGGATGAAGAAAGTGAAACCGCTTATAGAAGTGATAATGCTCACTGGTCATGCAACCGTAGAAACCGGCATAGAGGGCATGAAGCTTGGTGCATATGACTACTTGCTGAAACCATGTGAGATAGATGTTCTGCTGGAAAAAATAAAGAAGGCCCAGGCACGAAAGGCAGAACAGGAAGAGAGGATAAGAAAGGCCCTGGCAGAACGTCTCAGAACATCTCCGATGAGTGTATTGAAAGATGAAAGCTGAGTCGAGCAAGAATCATCAGTATTACCGGTCCCTCACGAGAAGGATCGTGGTGTTGATGATTAGCATCTCAATTATACCCCTCATTTCGATTGGGGGCGTAACCATCTACTACTACAGTCATTCTTTGAAGAGCAACACTATACAATATCTGGAAACCATTGTGAACAAACATAAAGTCCACATAGATACCTTTTTGAATGAGAAGTTAGGCGATATTCAAACACTTGCGGACTCGTTTACCATCGAACAGCTTCTGGATAACTCGTTTTTACGGAGAAGGCTTGAGGTACTACAAATAAGGTACGGAGGAGACTTCGTCGATCTCGGAATCATAGATGACAAAGGACACCAGCGGGCCTATGCCGGACCGTTCAAGCTTGAAGACGCGAGGTATTCTGAAGCGGATTGGTTCAGAAAGGCTGTGACGAAGGAATTTTTTGTCAGTGATGTCTTCCTCGGCCTTCGAGGGTTGCCTCACTTCATTATCGCAATAAAGGTAAGAGATGACGAAGGGAAACTGTGGATGATAAGGTCAACGATAGATATCGAAAAATTCACTTCACTGGTTGAGAATATCACTATCGGTAGGACCGGTCACGCCTTTATCCTGAACCGGAATGGTGAGTTTCAAACGGAACCGAGATTTAGGGAAAGTGGAGATTTCTCTTTTCTGAATTCCCTTCTGGGAAAGGATAAGCTCAGGGCTGAGGTGTCAATTGTCGAGAATGAGAAGGGAATGGGTCAAAAGGTAATTTACGCCATTTCCTTTCTCAAGGACGGGGAATGGATGTTGGTCTGTCGGCAGGACGCGGCAGATGCCTTTTCATCTCTCTATCATGTACGGAGATTGGTTATATTTATCTCTCTCGTAAGTTTCTTTTCGGCTTTGATCATCAGTTTTTTCCTTACGAGACGACTGGTTGGGCGCATGGAACTGGCTGATCTTGAAAGGATCAGGATGACTGAACAGGTTATCGAGGCCGGAAAACTGGCATCTATAGGGGAGCTGGCAGCAGGTATCGCCCATGAGGTGAATAATCCTGTGGCTATTATGGTTGAAGAAGCAGGATGGATGGGGGACCTATTGGAAGAGGAGGAGTTTCAGAAGAGTGATAATCTGGGAGAGTTTCGACGTTCCTTGAGCCAGATAAAGGCCCAGGGGACACGGTGCAAGCAAATTACACACAAGTTGTTGAGCTTTGCGCGCAAAACTCATTCGCAGCTGTCTGATCTCCAGTTGAACGAATTGGTTGAAGAAGTAGTCGGACTTTCTCAAAGGACGGCAAGGTACAGCAACATAAAAATAGAGACCGAGCTCGGTTCTGATGTTCCCGCCATAACCGGGTCACCGTCAGAGGTCCAGCAAGTTCTTCTCAATCTCATAAATAATGCCATCGATGCCATCGGTAAAGATGGCGGAACGGTCAAGGTAAGTACCCACAGCGATAATGATTCTGTCGTTATCGACGTATCCGATACAGGGTGCGGGATCCCAGAGGCGCATATTCAGAGAGTCTTTGATCCATTCTTTACCACAAAGCCGGTGGGTAAAGGGACGGGGCTCGGGTTGTCTATCTGTTATGGAATTGTCGATGCGATGGGTGGAAGGGTCAGTGTGAATAGTGCCGTAGGGAAAGGGACAACCTTTCATGTCCGGCTTCCCATCAGTGCGAAGGAGAGGGAGAGGTAAAGAGGATGAAGCACGAGAGAGGTGGAACTGTTAAATCTAACAGAGAGGATTACGCTGTGATGATGACAAATATAATGCTCGTTGATGACGAAGTACCGTTTGTAGAAACTGTGACCAAGCGCTTAGCCAAAAAGGGTTTCAGCGTAATTGGCGTATTCAGCGGCTACGAGGCACTCAAAAAGCTTGAATCTAACAGGATGATCGAGGTTGTCATACTCGATGTTAAAATGCCAGGTATGGATGGGATAGAGACACTGAAAGAGATCAAAAAGGCATTCCCATTGGTCGAGGTTATAATGCTGACAGGCCATGCCACTGTGGAGTCCGCTATTGATGGGATGAAGCTCGGGGCGTTCGACTATCTTATGAAACCATGTGAGATGGATCAGCTTTTGGCCAAGATTGAAGAGGCAAAGGATAAGAAACGTAAACATGAAGAGAAGATCAGGGAAGCAAGGATAAAAGAACTCGCTTCTCAATTTGACTAGTGACTTCGAAGGATGATTAAAAGGCAACCCAATCAAACAGAACCTATTAAACTTCTCTTGGTGGACGACGAAGAGGGCTACGTAAATGTCTTGACTAAGCGGCTGTCAAGGAGGAACATTGATGTGACTCCCGCTTTGAGTGCCGGAGATGCTGTCCGGATTCTGAGAGATAAAGATTTTGATGTAGCCGTTCTGGACCTGAAGATGGGAGATATGGATGGTATTGAGGCTCTCAAAATATTTAAGAAGCTGTATCCGCCCATGGAGGTGATCATGCTAACCGGCCATGGTTCACAGAAGGCAGCGAGTGATGGATTGAAACTGGGGGCATTTGACTATCTCACGAAACCGTGTGATCTGGAGGATTTACTGGCCAAGATTAACGATGCTTACCGAAAGAAAGTCTCTTCGGTTTGAAAGCGGAAACTTTTTCGTTCTTGCGCTATGGTGCAGGAGGGAATTTTGTACGGCTTTTGCTTCGAACATGATTGTTTTGGTTTGAAATGGTTAACGGGATGATTGATTATGGATGGAATGCGGCTTCTTCTCGTTGATGACGAAGATGGTTTCAGACATCCTCTTGCAAAACGTTTGGAGAAAAGGGGAATTGTGTGTGAACAGGCAGCCAGTGGCGAAGAAGCCCTGGCCCTTATGGCCACAAGGCCGATTGACGTGGTGGTCCTGGATGTCAAAATGCCGGGGATGGACGGGATAGAAACCCTGCACCGCATCAAGGAGATGTACCCGAGAGCCGAGGTTATATTATTAACAGGACATGCAACTACTCAGGACGGAGTTGGTGGTATCAAGTCCGGTGCCTTTGATTACCTGAGCAAGCCCATAGAATTTGAACACCTCCACAGCAAAATCAAACAGGCCTATGAAAAGATCCTGAGAGATGATGAGAAGGCCAGAGACGCCGAACTAAGGGCCAAGATGGAGCAGCAGATGATAGCCACCGAGAGGCTAGCCTCGCTGGGAACTCTGGCCGCAGGGGTAGCACACGAGATAAATAATCCCCTCGCTATTATTGCAGAATCAGTAGGATGGATGCAGACCCTCTTAAAGAAGAAAGAATTGTCAGATATGCCCTTGAGAGAGAGTTTTGAGATGGCCCTCGAAAAGATAGAAAAAAGCAAAGAGAGGGCCAAGAAGATAACCCACCAGCTGCTAGGCTTTGCCAGAAAAACGGATTCGGTCTTAAGAGAGATAACTCTAAGGGAACTGGTAGACGAGGTGATGCAGCTAGTGGGAAGGGAAGCCACCAACAAAGAAATTGGACTTGCGAAGGAATTCAAAACGGACCTGGTGGCAATCTGGAGTGATCCGTACCAGTTGAGACAGGTCCTCATTAACCTGGTTACCAATGCGATCCAGGCTACCGATCGAGGGGGGAAAGTGACAGTGATTGTCGAAGGTAAAGGGGACGGAGTGACGCTGGTAGTGCGAGACACAGGACAGGGGATACCCAGAGAGAATCTAGAGAGGATATTTGAACCATTCTTTAGCACCAAACCTCCCGGTGAGGGGACAGGTTTAGGTCTATCCGTAAGTCGCGGCATTATCGAAAAACTTGGCGGACGGATTGAAGTAGATAGCCGACTCGGGCACGGGACTACCTTTCGGGTCAGTATTCCAAAGCACCACAGGGTAAGTAAAGAGGAAGCCATTGGCAAGACTCGGCTCGATAAGGTGGGGAGTTCAGGGGGGGTACTTCGTCATGGTTAAGATACCAACCAAGATATTGGTGGTTGATGATGAGAAGGATTTTGTTGAGGTCTTTTCCTTGCGGCTGAAGGAGATCGGGGAAAACGTAAGAGCCGCCTTCAACGGGAAAGAGTGTCTCGAAACTCTGGATAAAGCTGAAATCGATGTGGTCATTCTGGACATCAAG
>JBDRGH010000359.1:0-2399 GCA_043818015.1 Pseudomonadota bacterium | reverse complement strand
AGCGCTAAGCCTGCGTTTTGTCGTAGATGTCAAAGTCACCGGCTGCGCGCGTGGATTCCCTATAACCGAGGCCCCGATGCTTTAGCACTTGGGGGGTAAATAGAAAAGAAGGTAGTAGCTATGAGAAAGACGTAGATTGTTATGGCTGTATTTTTTGTACCCTTCGTGTGTTCTTTTGAGTGATTCAGGCACAAGAGCAGAAACAGTGGATAGTCCCGTGAAGATCAAGGAAAAGATCATGGGCGGGACTCAAAAAATGGAGGGTTACCAAGGTAAGATAGCGGAAAAGGAGCTTTACGCAATAACTCTGTACATATGGACACAGAGGACCCAATAAGAGCAGTCATTCGTCATTGGGGAGAAAATGAACTTCTTCTTCCCAGTGACGAATGAAACACAGATACCGGAGATTCGTCATTATTATTCGGAGGAATGGAGGACTCTATGACAATTCACAAATATTACTCCCTTTTGTTGGTATTTGTAGGGTTTTTTTTCTTGGTTTCTGGTCCTTCATCATTTGCTGTAGCAGAGGAAAAAGAGGAGAAAAAGGAATCTGAAGTTATAGAACTTGAGGAGATAAGTGTTACGGCAACAAGGACAGAAAGGAAGACAGAAGAGGTGCCAGCAAGTGTGGTGGTTGTAGGACTGGAGGAGTTAAAAGATACAAAGATGTTCAATTTGAAGGAAGCTCTCACAGGGATTCCTGGGGTTCTAATTGATACCAAAAACCAGGGATACGACTCAAGACTAATAATCAGGGGAGCTGGTCTAAAGGCGCGATATGGCGTTAGGGATATAATGGTTTTGTTAAATGGTGTTCCTATAACTGACCCGGATAGCTTCACGAGGCTTGATTTTATTGATACTCAGCTCATCGAAAGCATTGAGGTAGTTAAGGGGCCGAGCTCCACCATGTGGGGTGCCAATGCGGCCGGAGGTGTTATCAACATAACGACAAAAAGCCCCATTCTGCGAAAGGGCGGGACCATAAAAGTAGGGGCAGGGAATTTTGATACCCAGAACTATCACCTCTCATATTCAAATAATCTGAGAGATAATTTGTTTTTGACTGTAAGCGGAACTAGAAGAGAATCAGATAACTCATGGAGACGGTGGAATGAGTTCTGGACAAATCAATTCTCTATAGAGCCATCTTTAGTATTCAGTGATGGGACAACTTGGGAAAATCATTTTAGCTACACAAAGGCCTTCCTGCAGTTGCCTGGACAGTTGGACGAAGACATGTTTGAGAGATACAAAGTCACAGGAGAGGCCAAAGAGACAGAGGGGCCCTGGCAGTTTATGGGTAGATACTCGGAGATTTTCTTTTTCAATTCGAGGCTAAAGAAAGAAATAGGAAATTTTGAGCTCAAGCCTCTTGTTTTTCTCAATAAGTGGACCCATCACCACCCCGTAACAGGGAGGGTTAACGATGCTGACACTACCGTTTTTGGCACGGATATTCAGCTTAACCACAGACACACTATCGGCGGGACAAAGGGAACGCTAACCACTGGAATTACGGCGAGGTTTGACGATCAAGATACGAATTATTTCGAATATGCCAATTTCCTGACAGGGTTTGGAGGTAGAATCACTAAGGTTCTTTCAGATGATACCGGGGTTCAGCTTGAAGAGCAAAATAGAAAGTGCTTTCTCGGGGGCATATATGCACAGGAATCTATTAGACTCACCGATAGATGGATATTAGACCTTGGAGTAAGGTTTGATAGGATAGAGTTTGAAATTCGTGGCACAAAGTGGGGTGATTATGATTGGCCATCAGGGCAATATCTTTACTGTCCAGACCCCAGACTTACAAATTGTGAGGATTACAGAATAAATAAAACCTATGATGCCATCAGCCCAAGGGTCGGTGTAACTTATAAACTCACCGATATTTTCAATCTCTATGGAAGTATCTCTTCAGGGGTGCAGACCCCCACCGAAGGAGAACTCACTGACAACCCTGACCTAGACCTTGTAAACATTACAAGTTATGAAATGGGTCTAAAGGCAAGACATCGGAAATGGAGTTTTGATACGGCTATTTATTATTCACCTGTAGAGAATGAGGTTATAAGTGTAATTCAAGACGGTACCACCGATTATGTTAATGCGGGAAAAATGGAGAAGAGGGGATTTGAGTTTTCAGGAGCTTACAGGCTACATGATACATTTAAACTCGGTGCTTCCTATTCTTATTCAGACTACAAGTTTGATGAATTCTCGGAGCCGGTCAGAGTGGGACGCACCACTGTCAATATAGATAGAAGTGGTAACAAGATGCCTTACATCCCGGAACACCAGTATTCTCTCTTTGCCCACTATCGGCATCCTTCAGGCCTGAAGTTCAGGGTTGAATCACATACATGGGGGTCTTACTACGTGGACAA
>JBDRGH010000358.1:0-2352 GCA_043818015.1 Pseudomonadota bacterium | reverse complement strand
ATCACCATAATGTACAATGCCTTCTTTGAGAACACCTTTGCCTCTTTTGTAAGGATGTACTATCAGAAAACCTTCGACGCTATAATGGCAACCCCGCTTTCCGTGGAGGAGATCATCACCGGGGAAATCGTCTGGGGGGCTACCAAGTCCATGATTGCAACACTGATCATGTTAGTTGTCATCAGCCTGTTCGGCCTCGTTGCCTACCCACAAGGTCTTTTAATCATACCTCTGGCCTTTATCGGTGGTATTGCTTTCGGATCTATCGGCATGTTTTTCACGGGCATTGTACCGCACATTGAAATATTCAACCTGCCAATATTCCTATTCATTACACCCATGTTCCTCTTCGGCGGCACCTTCTTCCCCATTGAGAATTTACCCCTTTGGGGTCAAAAAGTCGCCATTGTTCTTCCCCTCACCCACCTTGTTGAGCTTTCCCGATCTTTCAGTTTCGGGCATATCAGTACAAACCTTCTGTGGCACCTCGGGTACCTCCTCGTCTTTTCTGTCATCTTTTTCCCATTAGCCATCTTTGTGATGCGCCGGCGTTTGATTAAATAAGTTCTTCTCCCATTTAGCTGGTGAAAAGGATTCAAGGATTCGGGGATTCAAGGGGCCAAGTGTTTGTCTTCCAACGACCTTATAAGTACCTTGAGCATCCTCTCAACCTTTCCTATCCCAGCTTGAAGGTTCTTTAACTCCCCAGCCTCAATGTAACCCATGTCTCCAGATAATAATATTTGAGTCTCTAACTAACAATTTGAACCATACGCTCTATATTAAGACCGAATATATATCTCACTCGAATCCTAGACTCCCTGGCCCAGACGCTGGCGCTTGCGCCAGGGCGGGCCTTGACCCCTTGAATCCTCTTAATGCATCAACTAATTTGGAGATGATCCTTACATAATAATTTGTATCAGTCTCCATTCATTGAAGTTGACTGGTTAAAGACTGGCTTTGTCGAGATACCACTCTCCGTGGAACAACCCGGTGGTTTAGGGAAAACATGGACTTCTACTTTTTGGCGCTGACAATTTGGCAGATGAAACTTGCTCTGAGGGCGGAATAAAGAGAAACGAGGCAGAGGTTTCGACCTACAGGCTTGGGGTGTATGCGAGGCAGAGTTCATAGCCCTTCGGATTTCCGATGTCAAAGACGTTGCCGGGGAGGCGACAACCGAGAAGCCCCCTGTCTCTCAGAATCAAGGTTCGAACTGGGAGATCGGTAAGTTCCCCCTTTTTGATGAGGCCCCGTGCCCTCTCGACGTATTCAAAAATATGAGGCCCCGAAATGTAGATCCCGCAGGCGCGAAGTTCTCCCTCGAACTTTGGCACAAAATGACCCGGACCCTTAGGATGAAACCGAGCGATACGGAATATGTTACCTTTGAGGGGTTTAAGCTCTACCCTTCCTGAGTTACCCACCCCAAAGCCGTTTTCCTCTGTGACCACCGTAAGCGCCGTAACATCTTCTCCGCGTTCTCGAAAGACGTTTTTCAAGATCTTTAAAGCTCCAGGTGCAGGAAAATAGATGTTGTCCGGGTAGATGATCGATACGGGGTGATTACCTACAACACCCCTGGCAAGGGCTATGGCGTCAGATTCACCCAGGGGCTCCTTCTGATAAAGGAAGGTAATAGAGCACTCTTTTTCGATCTCTTCCATTCCCTGGGTGGCAAGCGGGAACTTGTTGTGCCTGAACTGTTTATCTTCAAAATATCGCCGGATTATTTCTTTGTCTCTGTTGATAATGATAACTACTTCTCGAATACCCGCCGAAAGGCCTTCTTCCACCGCAAATTGTATTGCAGGCTTACCGCCCACGGGAAGCAATTCTTTGGGCAGACTACGACCTATAGACCTCATTCTTTTGCCAAGTCCTGCTGCCGGAATAACAAGATACTGGGGGTCGTCTTCCATCAGATTTCACCCTTTACAGGCTGTTCGCCAATGCCTTGAGCGAGTTCTTAGATGGGTCAAAAAACTCGTAGCAGCCTCTGACACATCCCCCTATTCTTTTCTTAACGGTCTTTTCCAGTCTGAGATAGGAACCATTACTTTGTTTTTCACATCCGCCTCGAATATCTTACAGGATTCAGTGGGCTTGTGATTGGTAGGACTCAGACTGAGAGGGGCACCTATTCCACCTGTCTCCAGGTTTCTCGTCGATTCAAGGGCAGCCAAAAAGCTCTCTCTACTGAGGTCTCTTCCTGCTCTCTTGAGTGCATCCTCTACCATCAAAGAGATTACCCAGCCATCTGTAAAGATTCTGTCAGTAGCTTCATAACCGGGATAATATTTGCCTGTAATCTGCCTGGCTTTGACCATTCCCGGGGCGTTGTCAAAC
>JBDRGH010000357.1:0-3590 GCA_043818015.1 Pseudomonadota bacterium | reverse complement strand
TGCGAGGAGAGCTGCGCTTAGAGACGAGTTCGAGAAAACGGACATTCATTTCGACTTTGATAAATTCTTCCTTACCCCGGAGGCAACGGAGATACTGGCTAAGAAGGCCTCTTGGCTTCTGGATAACTCTGATGTCAAAATCGAGATTGAAGGGCACTGTGATGAACGGGGAGCCAATGAGTATAATATGGCCCTGGGCGAGAGGAGATCAAACAGTGCTATGCAATACTTGGTTACTGCCGGTGTTAAGAGTGACAGGATTTCAACCATCAGTTACGGTGAGGAAAGGCCCCTTGACCCCGGACACAATGAAGAAGCCTGGGCTAAGAATAGAAGGGCTCACTTCAGAATAGTCTCAGATTAAACTTTTGCAGGAGGCCCTCCTCGAAGGTTTTATTCATTGGAGGGCCTCACTTTATCTAACTTTCAAGATTCGGCCGACAGCTTCCGGTTTTGGATTTATGTGACAATTTTCTTCGCATGATGGTTTCTGGAAGCTTCCGGTCAAATCTCGGATCTCATACCCAGCTTTGCCTTGGCCGCTTAGATATCGTGGCTCGCTAAGCTTTTATATCTGAAGGCCTACCCAATGGCTTTTAGATTATAGGTCGGTAGCTGATTTCTGATCACTCGCTTTTTACATATCTACGTACGAGGTGCTCTATTGAAAAGAGAGACCTTTCGGTCCTTGGTTAATCCATTATTGAGACTGACGTTAGTACCGATTTCGGTATGCCTTATATTCTTCCCGAATGGGTGTGTTTTTAAGAAGGAAGTTGTTAAGCTTGAGTATGACCTGAATAGCTTACAAAGGCAAGTCAGTGGCTTAAAGAAGGATGGTGAGCAGTTGAGGGATCTTGCGAGAGATCGCTCGAAAGAGCTTGATCAGAAAATAGGTGAAATTGGGAATAGGATTGCCAAGGTTGAGGCTAATATCAGAGAGTCGATAACACCCGTAAGGAAGAATCAAGCCGATACAGGGGCACGGTTAGATAACGTACAGCTTCAACTTCAGTCGTTGGGAGGGAAGATTGAAGAATATCGATACCTCTTGAACGAGAAGAACAAAGAGAGTATCGTTCTAAAGAAAGGGTGGGAATCTGAAGTCAAGAATGTTAATGCGAAATTGTCTGAACTGGAAAAGCGTGTCCTTTTTGTAGAAGGGTTCTTCATTTCTGAGCGCGCTCCTTCGGAGGGAAAAGGGCTCCCTGAGGAAAAGCCTTCCGGAGAGACCGAAGAAGAAAAGGCGACGCCTGAAGGGAAGAAATCAGACCGTGAGGAGCTATACAATAAGGCGATTAGTGAGTTCAAGAAGGGTAATACTGAGTCAGCGCGAATCGGTTTTCGAAAGTATCTGGCTCTTTTCCCCAAAACCGACTTTTCCGATAACGCCCAGTACTGGATTGGGGAATCCTTTTTTGTAGAGAAGAAGTACAGGGAGGCCATACTTGAATTTGAAGAGGTGGTGAGGAAGTATCCGAAAGGGAATAAGGTTCCCAGTGCTCTTCTAAAACAAGGCTTGGCGTTTTACCGATTGGGAGACAAGACCAGTGCCAAACTGCTGCTCCAAAAGGCCATAAAAGATTACCCACGCTCTGACCAGGCCAGGATAGCAAAGAACGAATTGAAGAAATTGAAGTAAGGCGTAGAGCGGTCAGAGGTATCGAGAGCTTTGAGAAAGTATCCCTCTTTGCCTTAGCATTCATTTTTTGATCCGCCTAAGCTCGCTCCATGGAAAATTCACAAACTCCCCACCTCTGGCGGGTCAAACATGTGAATTTTCTACATTCCACTTGCCAAGGTGGGTTCCCCAAAAAATTTATGAATTCGCTTTCAGGGATACTTTTTCAAAAGAAACATAGTTTTTGAAGGGTTTTCTATCATGTGTCAGGGATCGGCACGGGCTAATTTTTCAGGACAAACTGATTAGGCAACATGCAACAACATAAAGATTCCCACCATCAAGAAGATAAAATTGGATACCCAGGCAGAGACTACGGGCGGTAGAACGCCACTGTGCCCCAAGGATAGGCTGACTGCAAGCATAGCCCAATAAACAAAGCTTATAATTATACTGATTCCAACCCCCCTAACGATCCCCTTGCCCCTTCCCGTCTTTAAAGCAAAGGGGACCCCAAGAAGCGGCATTATGAGGCTCACAAAGGGAAAAGCCAGTTTTGCATGCATATCAACTACATACTTGGTGGCATCGAAGCCTTCATTTCTTATCTTCTTGGTATAACTTCTAAGCTCAGTGTAGCTCATCTCATCGGCACTCTTCTCTACAATCTTGAAGTCGTCCGGGACTTCTGGGAGAGGAATGATCTTTTCGTGCCATCTCTCCATGCTGACTTCTGCACCGTTATCAAAACTCCTAGAAGAAATTTCATGGAAATACCATTTCTGGTTGACCCATTTCGCCATCTTGGCGTCGATACGCCTAATCAAGTTGAACTCTCCATCGAAGTAATAAATCGTTATACCCTTTAAAGTGCTCCCTTTGGGGTCGAATATATCAATATTGTATATGGCGTTGTTACTTCGGTACCAAATCCTGTTTTGTTGAAAGAATCCATAGGGGCTTTTATTTTCTAGTGCTGTATGTTCAATATATTTGACCCTCTGGTTTGTGTAGGGGAGGATAGACTCGTTACCGATGAGCGACCCTACACTGACGAGAAGAGATATCCCTATAATGGGAGTAATAATCCGATATACGCTTATTCCGCTCGCCCTCATGGCAACAACCTCGCTATTTCTAGAAAGTATGCCTAACGATATGAGAGATGAAAGCAGAGTAGCTACAGGAGCGACCTGAACAACTATCAGAGGTATCTTAAACATGAAAAATTCCATCGTTGTGGAGAAAGGGACCCCTTCTTTGATAAAGTCATCTATATTCTCAAGAATGTCAATGGTAAGATAAATAATAACAAAGGCACTCAGACCCAAGAAAAATACATTCAGAAACTCTCTAGCGATATATTTGGTTAAGATAGTCATTTGGGAGCTCCGGCGTCGCTCAATCTACCTCGACACCTTCTTTCTTCCTTTCAGAAAATACCCTTGCGCCCTATTGGTCAATATAATCACTAGATGGGCGGCCCTTTGACTGATTTGAGCTAGACGTATCCTCCCACTCCAGGGAGGACGGTCGGTGTCCCTAACGTAACTCAAGACGGTACTTTTTAATCCGTAACCTAAATTTCTCCACCGATTAGAAGAACCCAGTACGAATAGAAGGCACGCAGGCTTATTCTTTTCAGGTAATTTATCGTATAATATAAATCAGCTCTTGTAAATTAATTTTTCTCCCGGGTTTCCCCTTGTAATTTGGGTTTGTTTTGGGTATCCTTCACTGACTACAGGGCAGGTGGAACGTTGTTTTCCTCTCTTTGAAAGGTTCTTTTCTGTGGCGCCTTAGCCCTTCTCGAGGATCCAAGATAATACTGAATACGTAAATGCGAGATATGAATTCTTTCTTAAGGGGGAAGGGGTTATTCAATGTCATCAGGTGATATTAAGCGATTGATTATCATAGTATTGGATAGTGTTGGTATCGGTGAGCTACCAGATGCTCCGGATTACGG
>JBDRGH010000356.1:0-5496 GCA_043818015.1 Pseudomonadota bacterium | reverse complement strand
CTACCCGGTTTGGTGCGATATGCGGAGATTGAGGAAGTCCATGTATAACTCGGAGAAAAGACTGAAAAAATCAGGAGTTTCCCGAGTTTCTGGCGAAGTATTTTCGCAACACCATGATTTCATTACTAATCTGGCATTATGTAAGTGAACCCCTTTATCCCTTCGCTCACTGCTTCCGCAGTGACCCTTTCGGGGCTCGCAGGTGGGGAATACTTTCCCCCTCCAGCCTCTTCGGGCTGGCTTTCCCCTTCCTGCTCACCCTTGACCTGTCTGCGTGCAACGCACAGGCAGGTGGGTACCCCACTGCTCCAGCAAATTTCGCCATGAGACAAGGGAGTTCACTATAAATTCGGGAAACTCCAGTGAAAAATTGCTTGAAGTTTTGACGCTATTGGCATAGCATAAGGCCTTAAGAAGTGGGTGGAGCATATTTATATTCTCGTCTTTCGGGGGCGGGGCGATTGCCGACGGTAATAGGCGCCCTTAAATTTCGAGGCTACCGTGAAGGTCAGTTGAAAGCCTTTACAGCGCAGTAATAATATAGGAGGGGAGAATATGCTAAAAGATATCCTCAAGAGTAATGCTAGAAGGTATCCTGATAAAACAGCGGTTATTTTTGGAGATACAAGGTATACCTATAAGGAATTTAATGATCGTGTTAATAGCCTTGCAAACGCCCTCATCAATATGGGAGTGAGGAAGGGAGATTGGGCAGCTATGATTGCTGATGACTGTATTGAGCAAATTGAGATGTTTTGGGCAGGGGTAAAGGCGGGGATAGCCACATCTGCGTTAAATACAACGTTTTTGGAGAGAGATTTTGCTCATCTCATCGGCAATGGCAAAGCAAAAGTCGTGGCCTGCAGTCATAAATATCGTAATCTGGTGGAGTCGCTACGTCCGAAGCTCGACAGCGTGAAAGAGTATATTATTTTTGGCCCATCAGACAAGGGCTTTGTGGGCTATGAGGATCTTATATCGACGTCTTCGTCTCTTGAGCCAGACGTTGAGATTAGCGAAGACGATTTACTCTACTTTGCCAATACAAGTGGGACAACCGGCCTGTCCAAACAGGCGATGCACACGTATAAAAGCCTATTTGCCACAACCCTGATGGATTCAGATACGCTGAACTACGATATGAGTGCCGGAGGTGCTTACCTTGGTGCTTCCCCTCTTTTTGTAGCTTACATGATTCCCAGAGTATCCATTCTCTCCTTCCATATGCGTTGCCCCCTGGTCATACCACCCAATCTCGCCCCACAGACTCTGCTCCAGATCATTGAGAAAGAACGGGTAACTGACCTTTTTATGGCGACCGCGTTTTTTTCGCCGATCATGGATTATCCTGACCTCGATAAGTATGATTACTCAAACTTACGCCGCATATTTATCTTTGGATATTATCCTCCAGAGGTTTGGCGAAGAGCAGTAGAGTTGTTCGGAAATATCTTTTTGTTAGGGTACGGCCAGAGTGAGATGGGTTTCATCTCTTTTCTCCCTCCCGAGGACTTTGTCTTCGAAGGCCCCCCGGAAAAACTAAACAGGGTAAAGTCCTGTGGCCGTGAACCCTTATGGGTTGAGACGAGGGTGGTAGACGATCGAGGAGAGGACGTTCGACCAGGCCAGCTTGGTGAGATTATCGCTAAGGGTCCCAACATGATGAAAGGGTATTGGAATGCGCCTGAAGCTACGGAACAAACCATAAGGGGAGGCTATCTCTACACCGGTGATCTCGCCACGGTAGATGAAGAGGGATATATCTACCTTGCTGGCAGAAAAAAGGATAGCATTACGACGCAGGGGAAGATGGTCTTGCCTTTAGAGATAGAAGAAATCATCTTACGACACCCGCAGGTTCTTGAAGTGGCAGTAATCGGCTTACCGGATGAAGAGATGGGAGAGGCAATCAAAGCGGTGGTGATAAAGAGGGATGGGGATGTCACCGGAGAGGAGATTATTACCCTTTGCCGGGAAAGCCTTCCTGATTACGCTGTCCCTCAATCGGTGGACTTTGTTGAAAGCTTGCCAAAAACTGCGGGTACCGGTAGGATACAGAGATACCAGTTGCGCCAAGAGTATCTTCGAACCTCTCCGGGTGAGAAGTGATAAAGGGGGGAAACAAATCCAGTTTGACTGGAACATAGGTTAAGAGGATTCAAGGGGTCAGGGAGGGAGAAGAACCAGCAATTAAAGGCAAAAGCATACCATTGAAAGCGTAGTAGGACAGGCGTCTCGTTCGACCTAGAGGCTCTCGACAGGTCACCTGTCATTCGGAGCCTTTCACCTTTGTGATTCCGAGCCTTTCGCCTGTCATTCCGAACCCTTCGCTTTTGTCATTCCGAGCGGAGCGAGGAATCTTATGACCCGGCTCAGGATAAACTCCGCGAGGAATCGTGTTACTTTGCTCGGAGCACAGGCTCCGTGCGAAACCTTAAAGGTCTGCCATTGGAAGAAGGAGAAGAACATGAAAAGATTATCGGTTCTTTTATTCACGTTGCTAGTGGTCTATTTTTTGTCTGCAAGTATCAGGTTGGGATATGCGGGAGAGGCCAGAGGGGTAACTGATGACACGATAACGATCGGGGTAATTTTGGATCAAACCGGCCCGGCTGCAAACGTGACCTTGCCTATGACAAATGCTATCAGAAGGCTTTTCAGATATGTCAACGAACAGGGTGGAATTCATGGCAGGAAGGTAAAAGTTATAGTTGAAGACGATAGGTACGCAGTCCCCATGGCCATAGCTGCATTCAAGAAACTACTTTATAGGGATAAGGTGCTGGCCTTGATTGGTCCAAGTTCATCCACGGCGACCTTAAGTCTCCTTCGACATATGGAAAAAGAGAAGCTCCCCACTATGCCGATACCCCCTCAGGAACGGTGCATCTCACCTCTTAAGAGATATGTCTTCGGTGTCTATGAAATCTATCCCAATACAATGAGGACAATCATCGATTATATGGTAAAGAACCTTGATACTAAGGATCCTCGGATAGCCCTGGCCTACCCCGATAATGAAACGGGAAAACAGGATCTTATGTCGGCGACGGCAAGGCTGAAGTTGCATAATTTAACCCCTCTCGTGCAGGAGGTGGTAAACCCGGCTTCTATTGATGCTACGTCCCAGGTAATGAGTATGAGAAGGTATAATGTAAACAACATCATCTTGTGTGGTTTTATCCCCCAACCTGCGGGTTTACTGCTCCGGGAATTGAAAAAGTTCGGCATGAACGTCCCTGTTTTTGCGAACGTGGCCGCAGCATCTGAAGAGGTTATACAGATGGCCGGTGAAGGAGCAGAAAAATACTATGTAATATCTCCTTGGGCTTCTTGGTACGATGAAGGCGAGGGCGTAGCCCTCATGCGGGAGATAACACTCAAGTATGCGCCTGGTACGGAAAAGCCATATCGGGGGAAAATCCACACAGGTGCCTGGATATGGGCGACAGTCTTGAAAGAAGGACTTTTAAGGGCTGGCAAGGATATAGATGGAGAGCGCTTGGTAGCGGCTCTTGAGACACTAAAAGATTTTGATATGAAAGGGCTCTGCGGTCCCATAAATTTTAGTTCTACCAATCACAAGGCCATGAATACAGCGCAAATCTCTAAAGCCGACCCGGCAAACGGAAAGTTCATCCCTGTGACTGGGTGGGTGAAGACGGATTAACTTGTGTATTCCGTTTTCAGCCTTTAGAAAAGGGATGATCCTGTTGAACGTCTGGCCAAGCTCTGTGGTGAGTGCCAGGTGGCGGTGAAGAAGATGGGTTATAGTGGAGCAGAGGTTACCCGTTTCCTTGGTATAACGACTTCGGCTGCCAATCGGTTGGCGAGTTCTGAGGAATTACCACAGTTAGAAGGATATATTAGGTTGCTTTAGAACCAATGTCCCCTTCCCTCCCCCAGGGGAGATACACTCGTGTTATAAGAGGAAGTAAGCGGTTAACAACAAAAGAAAAAGCTGGATTTTAACAGGTAATTGAGGTATGGTTACGTCCATGGATAGGTGATAGTTATCAGTTTGTAAACCCGAATTAAATAGGGGGCAAGTATGAGGGCGTCTTTCCTTAATTGCTGGAAGTATCAAAAGCAAAGAGGAAGGGCGCCTTTTTTATTTTGAGACTACAGTCTAATAAAAGACTGAAAAAAGTGATTCAGGTTTTGATAGTATTGACATATCATCACGTTTTAAGAGGTTAACATAGTGGTAAGTAATCATAGCTTTGCGATTACTTAGCCGTACCACAACATAGAGGAATTCCTTGTGGGCGGTAGTAAACATCTGTCCTTCATTCTCGTCCCTGGCTGTTTAACCCGGGGCCATGAAGAATGACTGGAATATTAACTAAATTAAAACAATATCAATTGCCTATCCATGAAAGGAGAGAACCATGAAAAGATTATCGAGCCTTCTATTCACATTGCTACTGATCTGTCTTTTATGTGCAGGTACAAGGTTGGGTTATGCAGGAGAGGCTAGAGGTGTAACGGATGACATCATAAAGATTGGAATTATTTTGGATCAAACAGGAGTGGCTGCCTGCATTGCTGTCCCCGTAACCAATGGATCAAAGACGTACTTTCAAAATATCAATGACCGGGGGGGAATCAATGGCAGGAAAGTAAAAATCATTGTCGAGGACGATCGTTATACAATTTCCGGTGCCATCGCTGCTTTCAAGAAACTGATCTTTAGAGATGAGGTTCTGTCGGTCCTCTTTACCGGAGGGACAGGTCAGACTTTTGCCCTTATGCAGCAGATTGAGAAGCATAAGGTTCCTGTAATATCCGTAAGCCTTGCAGACGGACTGGTGAGTCCAGTTAGAAGATACGTATTCACACCAACGGCGAGTTATGATGACACGATAAAGCTTAGCGTAGATTATATCATGAAGGATCTAAAGGCAAAAAACCCGAAAATAGCCTTTGTCTATCCAGATAATGAGTTCGGTAAAAACGGTTTGCGGGCCACAGAAAAGTATCTTTTGAACTACAACTTAAAATTCAGTAATAAGACAGTACTTAACTTCGGCGAAATCGATGCAACCTCCCAGGCCTTGATTTTGAAGAGAGAAAATCCAGACTATATACTCCTTCATGAGGCCGTTGGTGCCATTCTTACCTTCTTTCAAGCTGCAAAGAGATATGGTTTAAGAAGTAAGGTCTTTGGGTCATTTTATGTTAGTGACGAGATAAATATAGAAGCGGTTGGAGATGCCATGAAGGATGCTTTGGCGGTAAGCCCCATCGGTTATTGGAGTGATGATACTCTTGGAATGGCTCAACTGAGAGAGATTACCAAGAAATATTATCCCGAGACGAAGCGGATGATAAGAAGTTACACACAGGGTTGGGTCACTTCAATGATCTGTGCAGAGGGGTTAAGAAGGGCAGGTAGAAATCTAAACCCCGATACACTGGTCGAGGCTTACGAAACCTTTAAAGACTTCAGTAGCGGTGGAATTGCGGGGCCCGTGAGTTACAGCAAGAATAAAC
>JBDRGH010000355.1:0-2932 GCA_043818015.1 Pseudomonadota bacterium | reverse complement strand
AGGTGATTTTCTATAGTTTATGTAACTTCGGATTTGATCTTAAATTGCCTGAAAACGTTTTACAGAGTCCAAGGTTCAAAGTGCTCATGCAACTGAATCCTAGCTGGAAGATCGATCCGGATTATCCTACCTATCCGTTCCCTGCTGACTCGAGAAAGACGATCCTAGCCAAATGTATTATCTCTGACAAAGAGATTCGAAAGGTGTCATTCCTGCCCGTATACGTAAATCCGAAAGGTCAGCCCGAAGTACTGGACAGTGAGGACAGGAGATACCGTGAGGTCTTTGATTATATGAACTGGGTTTGTAAGGAAGCAGGATTTGACACAGAAATGCCGCTGAAAGGAGGTGAGGTCATCATCAGAATTTAAAACCTGGGTGGACTGCGTGAGTATTATCTTTGGGAAAGTGTACGTCGAGAGAGACCATGTGCTTATTTGGGGGAAGATGAGCTATTCCGGAGATTCATGCAGATCTACACTGCATTCCAACTCAAATTAAAGGAGGAAAAACAAATGAGAAGTAAGAGGACGATATGGTTGACAGTAGTCGGGTTATGTATCTTGAGCTTATTGGTGGGTGCTTGGGTTGCTCCGCCATTGGAAGCGAAAGAGAAGGAGATTACTTTAATCTGGGCGACTTATTACCCGCCAAGCTACGTTCTCCCCGGCAAGCCATACGCCCCCATAGGGGACTTTGTTGACAATGTGAACAAGTTGGGCGAGGGGAAGGTAAAAATAAACGCTTACTGGTCTGGGGAATTACTCGACGCAAGGCAATTGATCCCCGGTTTACAGAGGGGTACTGCCGATATAATTGGTCAGACCGGGACCTATACGACCGGTGCTTGGCCTGTTATGGCTTTTGCGGAGTTGCCTTTTTTCTGGAGGAGTACCGAGAGCTACTGTGAGCATATGAAGATGGGGGGGGATATCCGGAATATCGTGGATGAAGAGATGGAGAGAAAACATGGCATGAAGCTAATTGCCTTTGCGACCATCACGCTGGAACCGTTATGGCTTGGGAACAAACGGGTTGAGAAGCCGGAAGATTTAAGGGGACTTAAAATAAGATCAGCTGGAATTGGGCAGGCCTGGGCGCTAAAGGCTTTTGGAGCGGCTCCCATTGGTATGGTCTCGGCCGAGATGTATGAGGGTATGAGTAGGGGAACGATTGATGGTCTGTTAACTGTCCCAGGCACAATTTATGCTCGAAAGCTGTACGAGGTGACGAAGTACTGCCTGGATGGTAGCTTTGCTGCTGACAGCATAGCGGTCGTCATGAAGAAAGAGAAGTGGGATGCTTTACCGCGGGACGTGCGTGATATTATCACAAAAGCAGTAAAGATATTTGAAGAGGAATTACCCTCTTACGATCTGAAAAGGAGGGAGGAATACTTCGCGGAGTTTAGGAAAGGAGGAATGGAAATCGCTAAACTCTCCCCCGAGGGAGAGGAGGCGTTTAGGACAGTAGCCAGGAAGGCATGGGAGAACTATGCGGAAAAGGTTGGCCCTGAGTTAGCCGAGAAAATCTTCAAGCTTGCTGGCCATTGAGTGTGAGTCGTTTCGCTTCCGTCAGATTAAAGAGACGGTGGGGTATGAATATTCCCTGCTGACTCAAGAGAAACGATCTCGACCAAATGTGTCAGCTGTGACAAGAAGATCAGAAGGGCATTATTCCTGGCCGCGTTGATCAGTAGACAGGGTGTCTGGCCTGCTGGGCTCTGAGGACAAGGGATGGCATAAGATTGAGGTCTTTGATTATATGAATCGGGTTTGTGAGGAAGTCGGATTCGAGACAAAGTTTCATTAAAAGGAGGTGAGGTTCTAATTACCTTAATATTTAAGATCTGGGTGGACGCTCTGCGCGTTAGTCGCGGAAAGGGCTAGCTCAAGACGGGGCGTGCGCTTTTTTGGGGAAGGATGGAGTGCGCTGAAGACGGAGGCAGATTAACATTGAATGCCAACCCAAACTAAAGGAGGAAAAACAAATGAGAAGTAAGAGGACGATATGGTTGACAGTAGTCGGGTTATGTATCTTGAGCTTATTGGTGGGTGCTTGGGCTGCTCCACCACTGGAAGCGAAAGAGAAGGAGATTACTTTGATTTGGGCGACTTATTACCCGCCAAGCTACGTTCTCCCCGGTAAACCATTCGCCCCGATAGGGGATTATGTCAATCTGGTGAATAAGATAGGCGAGGGGAAGGTAAAGATAAACGCCTACTGGTCTGGGGAATTACTCGACGCAAGACAATTGGTTCCCGGTTTACAGAAGGGTACCGCCGACATAATTGCCCATACTGGTTCTTATACCACGGGTGCTTGGCCTGTTATGGCTTTTGTGCAGTTGCCTTTTCTCTGGGACAGTGACGAAAGTTTCTATCGCCATACCAGGATGGGGGCACCTCTCCGCAGTTTAATCGATAAATACCTGGAGGAGAAACATGGCATCAAGCAAATTGCGTTTATCGGCTTTACAAGGCTATCACTCTGGACGAGTAAGAAGCGGGTTACTCAGCCAGATGACTTTAAAGGACTCAAGATAAGAGCTGCTGGAGTAGGGGCGGCCTGGGGGGTACAAGCTTTGGGCGCTTCTCCAGTCGGTTTAGTCTCGGCCGAGCTCTACGAAGGGTTGAGCAGGGGTACCATTGATGGGATGACAGGTACCCATCCGACGATCCAGGCGCGGAAGCTGTATGAGGTGTTAAAGTACAACCTCGATATTGGCTTCTCTGCTGATAGCATCCATTTCCTGATGAAAAAGGAGAAGTGGGATGCCCTGTCCCAGGATGTACGTGATATCTTAACTATGGCGGCTCAGATATGTGAGTACGACCAGATGCATTTGGATATGAGAGACAAAGACAAAAATTTGGCAGCGTTTAGGAAGGCAGGAATGGAAATAGTCGAACTATCCCCTGAGGAAGAGAAC
>JBDRGH010000354.1:0-2931 GCA_043818015.1 Pseudomonadota bacterium | reverse complement strand
AGTCGGTATTCTTGTGTGAGTTCGATGGTCCGAGGAGCAGAAAATTCTGGGTCAAGGTCATAGGGACTTAAGTAAGCGTGGAATCAGAAATGCCTTGAAATCGCATACAAACTGATTTATTCTATATATGATCATTATGCCTCCGGTTCTCGATTTTCTCCTGACTAGCGATCGCCGAACGCTTACTACAGGGTGGAATAAAACATGAGAATAATTCTCTTTACAGGAAAAGGTGGGGTAGGCAAGACGACAATATCTGCGGCTACAGCCGTAAAGTGTGCCAAACTCGGCTACAAAACCCTCGTAATAAGCACCGATGCGGCTCATAGTCTAGCGGATTCCTTTGATATGAACGTTGGAAATGACCCCACTTATCTGGCGGAGAATCTGTACGGTGAAGAGATAGACGTTAACTACGAGATAGCAAGAAACTGGGGGCCGATCCAGGGCTTTATCGAAGAGTTCTTGAGGTATCGTGGGTTTGGAAATATAATTGCAGAGGAGTTATCTGTATTCCCTGGCATGGAGGAGGCTTTCAGCCTTTTACGGTTGAAAGACTTCTACGTAAAAAATGAGTACGATGTTGTCGTTATTGACTGTGCCCCTACCGGTGACACCTTTAGATTGCTTGCTTTTCCCGACATTGCAAAATGGTATATGGAAAAGATATTCAATATAGAGAGGACCGTTTTTAAGGCAGTTAGACCGGTAGCGAAGCATTTTGTTGAAATGCCATTGCCTAGTGACAGTGTCTTTGAGAGCATGGAGGGGTTGTATAAAAACCTTATGGGGATGAAGGAATTATTGACTGATCCTGAAATATCCTCGATAAGGCTGGTAATCAATCCTGAAAAAATGGTAATTAAGGAATCGCAAAGGGCATATACGTTTCTCAACCTATTCGGCTTCTCCGTCGATGCCATAATCGCTAACCGGCTCCTATCTGAAGAGGTAAGAGACCCATTTTACTCCAAATGGAAGGAAATACAGAAGGTACATATGAGGGAAGCCAAGGAGTCCTTTCGACCTCTGCCTATACTTACAGCTACGTTGCTGGACCAGGAGGTAACCGGACTGGAACTGCTCTCTAAAACTGCCGACGATCTCTATAAGCGAGGAAATCCAACGAAGATATTCTACAAAGAGAAACCTATTGATATAACTGAATCCAATGGCAGCTACTATCTCTCTGTAAAATTACCGTTTACCGCCAAAGAGAATATGGAGATGTGGACCAAAGGAGACGAATTGGTAATTAAGGTGAACAACTATAAGAGAAACATCCTATTACCCAGAATCTTGGCGTCCCTAAAGGTAATGGATGCGAAGACGGAGGGCGGGAGGCTCAAGATAAGATTTGGAGGTGATGACGATGGAAAATCAAGTGAGAATCTGTGACCTTTGTCCCTTCCAAGGTCTCATATCGAGACTTGCAAAGAGTGATGTGAGAAAACACCTCTTAGGCGCACGGAAGGAGATGCTATTGGCAGTCAAGTCCTTGATAGAAAGCGAGATAGAAAGGACTGAGAAAACAAAAGGAGGAGAAAAAGCGAGTAAGGTAAAGGTTGATTAGAAGAGACGTAGGGCTTGGGGAGAGCGGTATGAGATTTATAGCAGACTTCCATGTCCATTCCAGGTACAGTAGGGCAACCAGCAAAGATATGGAAGTTGAGACTCTGGGCAAGTGGGCGGAGATAAAGGGAATCACCCTGTTGGGGACTGGCGACTTTACCCATCCCTTGTATTTTTCGGAACTGAGAGCAAAACTGCAACCTTCTGATGGGGGCCTTCTAACCCTAAAGAGTGGAAACGAAACCGTTCGCTTTATTTTGACCACGGAGGTAAGCAACATATTTTCTCATGCAGGGAAGCTCAGGAAAATCCACACACTCATCTTTGCCCCCACCTTAGAGGTAGTAGAGAAGATAAACGGAACTCTGGGCAGAAGGGGTAAGCTTAGTTCCGACGGCAGACCGATTTTTGGATTCCACGTCAAGGACCTGGTAAAACTTATCCTGGATACATCTGAAGAGTGCTTTCTGGTACCCGCCCACGCGTGGACTCCCTGGTTTTCTGTGTTTGGGGCTAACTCGGGTTTTGATTCCCTGGAGGAGTGTTTCGGCGACCAAACTCAATACATCCATGCCATCGAAACCGGTCTGTCTTCAGATCCGCAGATGAACTGGAGGCTCAGTGCTTTGGATAGGATTAGCCTGATTTCCAACTCCGATGCCCATTCACCCAATAAAATAGGACGAGAAGCCAATGTGTTTGACTGTGATTTGAATTATAACCAAATTATAAAATGTATCAGAGAAAAAGATCGCAGTAAGCTACTCTTTACCATTGAGTTCTTCCCTGAGGAGGGGAAGTATCATTTCGATGGACACAGGAAGTGCGGTATTCTCTTTTCTCCGAGTGAAAGTAAAAGAAACGGTAATGTATGTCCGGTATGCAAAAGAGGGCTTACTATCGGGGTAATGAACCGCGTAGAAACCCTCGCCGATCGCCCTGAGGGTTTTGTACCGGAAGGAGCAATACCTGCCAAGCATCTCGTACCGCTTCAGGAAATCATTGCTGAAGCACTGGACTGTGGGGTAGATACAGCCGCGGTAAAAAGGGAGTACGAAAAGATGATCACAAACGGAGGAAGTGAGTTCAACATACTCCTGAATCTGTCGAGGGAAGAACTGGCAACGTTTGTCCCACCTAAGATTTTACGCGGAATCCTGGGCATCAGGGAGGGAAGACTTGAGATAATACCAGGACACGATGGGGTTTACGGCAAGATTAGGATACTGGAAGATGCAAGGGAAGAGGCTGAAGAGAAAGAACCAAGACAGATGGAGTTATTCTAGATTCTTATAACCTAAGGAGAATTCATGAAGCTATTCAATAAGAAAGGCGACGGAGGTTACACCAGTCTGCTGT
>JBDRGH010000353.1:0-2630 GCA_043818015.1 Pseudomonadota bacterium | reverse complement strand
CCATGAAGGCCTCCAGCTTCAACCGAAATCGCTCTATCTTTCGGGTTTCCATGCCCGAGAGTGTATATCAAAAATACAAGCAATGTCAACATAAACTTAACGAAGTAGTACTAATTAGTTAGTGAAAAGGATTCTAGGATTCAAGGGGTCTAGTGTTTGTTTTCCAACAATTTTATAAGTGCCTTTTTACGGCAGATCGAAGTTTTGGGAAGAGGGTTTGTTTGAAAGCAGGGCGAATAAAGGCTGATGGCTTCCTAAAAAGTCCATCTGCGGCGTTGCACTGCATCCTTCGTCGTTGCGGTGTACCACTAAGTACGCCTCACTCCTCAGGATTTGCGCGCCTTGCATCTGAAGCTTTTTACTTTGCCATCCCAATTTTGACTTTTTGCGAGTCCATCAACGCTGGTGAGCGTCTAAATGTTTTCAGGACCCTCAACGGCTATCATCAGGTATTCATGGCCCCTTCCGGACCCACGAAGGTAAGGAATACCTTTCCCTTTTAAGCAAAACACAGCTCCAGGATGAGTCCCCGGGGGGATACTTATCCTGTTTTCCCCCTCCAGAGTTGGAACATTGATTTCAGCGCCAAGACTGGCTTGGGAACAGGTAAGGGTTATCTCGCAGAGAATATCGTTACCACGTTTCTGAAAGATAGGATGATCTTCGACATTTATCACTACGTAAAGATCTCCTGGAGGCCCTCCGTTAATGCCATTGCCTCCTTCCCCGGAAAGACAGAGTCTCGCCCCTGTTTACACTCCTGGAGGTACTTGTACAACGACTGTCTTCTCGGTTGAGCGTCGCGGGATTTGTATCTTGGTTTCGGCGCCGAGGGCCGCTTCTTCAAGGGATATCCTGAGATTAACCCTCAGGTCCTTTCCTCTTTGAGCCTGATCCTTCTCACGGGGGGCGGTGCCAAAGAAATGTGCGTAAAAATCAGCAAGGAAATCGCTCGATTCTACACCGCCAACTGGAGAAGTACTTGTCTTGTGATGGTACGCTCGTGAATTATTTACGGAATCCCGGGATCTATCGTAGTTCGATCTCTTTTGGGGATTCCGCAAGACCTCGTAGGCTTCTGAGAGTTCCCTGAACTTTTCCTCTAATTGTTTGTTCCCGGAGTTCTTGTCTGGGTGGTATTGGTGAGCCAGCCTTCTATAGGCCTTTTTTATCTCGGCCTCGCTGGCGTCTCTATGAACTCCCAAAGTATGGTAATAATCCGGATAGTTCAAACTCAGCGTCCTTCATTCTTAAATCACTTATCGTCCTTTACCTCTTCAAAGTCAGCGTCAACCACGTCTTCGTCTGAAGCCTTTCCCGTCTCTTCTTCAGTTGTTGTTTTTGAGGAACCCGAACCAGCAGCCTGAGATGCTTTGGCGTACATAGCTTCTGCTAGTTTGTGGGATGCGGTACTGAGTTGTTCACAGGCATTCTTGATGGACTCTGCATCCTCACCTTCCATCTCGCTCTTTACCTTTGCAATAGCGTCCTCTATATTCTGTTTTTCAGAAGCATCGATGCTATCTCCATGCTCTCTTAGGGTCTTTTCAGTAGTATAAACTAGGGCATCAGCCTGATTTCGAGCCTCGGCCAATTGCCTCTTCCTCTTGTCCTCCTCGGAATGGACCTCTGCCTCTTTTATCATCTCCCGAATCTCTTCTTCCGTGAGTCCACTGGAGGCCGTAATCTGTATTGACTGCTGCTTACCAGTCCCTAAATCCTTTGCGGATACATGGACAATTCCATTAGCGTCGATATCAAAGGTTACCTCGATCTGCGGCATTCCCCGGGGGGCAGGGGGGATGCCAACGAGTTCAAATCTACCCAGGGTCTTGTTGTATTGCGCCATTTCACGCTCCCCTTGCAACACATGGATACTCACCGCTGGCTGGTTATCCTCCGCTGTGGAGAAGATTTGGCTCTTCTTGGTAGGGATGGTAGTGTTTTTCTCAATCAGCTTCGTGAATACACCCCCTAGCGTTTCGATCCCCAAAGAAAGAGGCGTAACGTCAAGGAGAAGAACATCTTTGACCTCACCTTTCAAAACACCAGCCTGGATAGCTGCCCCGACAGCAACCACCTCATCCGGGTTTACACCCCTGTGAGGCTCCTTGCCAAATATCTCTTTTACCTTTTGCTGGACCCTCGGCATCCTGGTCATACCGCCAACGAGGATCACCTCATCGATATCAGAAGGTTTTAATCCCGCATCCTTCAGGGCGGTGTTGCAGGGAGGTGCCACCTTTTCAATCAAATCGTCCACTAACTGTTCCAGTTTTGCCCGTGTCAGTTTAAGATTGAGATGTTTCGGACCGCTGGCATCTGCTGTTATGAAGGGGAGGTTAACATCCGTCTCCATAGATGTGGACAATTCATGTTTTGCCTTTTCCGCTGCCTCTTTCAGTCTCTGCAGGGCCATCTTGTCTTGTCTCACGTCAATTCCCTGATCTTTCTTAAACTCATCGGCCAGGTAGTCAATGATCCTAAGATCAAAGTCCTCTCCACCTAAGTGGGTATCGCCATTGGTCGCCTTTACTTCAAAGACGCCATCTCCAATCTCCAAGATGGATATATCGTAAGTTCCTCCCCCCAGATCAAATACCGCGATCTTCTCATCCTTCTTCTTATCG
>JBDRGH010000352.1:0-4049 GCA_043818015.1 Pseudomonadota bacterium | reverse complement strand
CCTAAGATACGCCTCGGAGGTAAAACCACCTGCACGCTCTATAAGTGATGAGAATTTTTCACCTCTTCCTATATTATATCTTCCCGGGAACCTCACTTCGCCGGTTATATTTGCATAGACTCTTTCTCCCCAATCAGGAATCGCCTTTATTACAAGCTCACTATTAGCACTTATGGCCAGATTATGCTCAGGGTCACCCATCAACGCTCTTTTGATGTTCACGGTTCTCCGCATAATATTTATATTTTCTTGACCGATGCTTATGAATGTCGAGATTTCGGCTTCATCTAAATATGCGGACTCAAGCAGATTTCCTGCTGTAAATACGAGATCCGAGATCCTCATATCTTTCGTGTATGGATAAGTCCCGGGATTTGTTACTTCACCCCTTATTGAAACGGTTTGCTTGTACTGGGTCTCCCATTTGGAATGGATGATCACCTTGTCTTTATCCTGAAGCAGGACATTTTCTTCCGGATTGCCGGCCAACGCTTTTTCGACATTAAAAGAGATCTGGGACCTCTCCCCTTTTTCGTTTGTTCTTATTATCTCACCTTTTTTCAGATAAGCATTTTCGGTGAAACCTCCGGCTGCCAGCAAAGCGTCCTTGAGCCTGGAGTTTTCAAATATCGTTACCTTCAGGTGGTCCAGTTCTACGGCTTGTTTGGTCTCCGTTTCCGGTTCCAGGTCAAATTCGGCCTTAAGAGAGCCGTTTCCATCATTCGCGGCCATCTCGGAAATTCTCGATTTTAGCTCCTCGAGCCGCAGCTTAATAATCGTGTCCGATTCAGCAGTTCTTGTTTGAATCTCTTCTTTTAATCTATCGATCTCCTGTCTAATCTCATCTCGAGTCTCTTTCGATTCAGCTTTTTTTTCACCAAATTTCAATCTTTCAAGCTTTGACTTTGCCGATATCAAGGCTGCATATAGCTTTTTTCCTTCTACCTCCTTTTTCACATTTTCAATTTCTATTTCCAACCTCAAAGGGACGTCCTCACCTTTCGCTTTGAGCTCCCTTGACCTTTCTTCTGCGGCCTGGAGCTGGTACTGCAATTGGACCGTCGAGTAGGGAAATCTCGTTTCAATTTCCCTCTCTATCTTCTCGATTTTCATTTCCATCTCAAGTGGGACTTTTTGGCCTTTCGCCTTTAATTCATTCGCCTTTTCTCTTATTTCTCTATAGGGCACTATCAATGCTCTGAGTTCGTTGTATGCTTCTAATTTCCTGACTTCCCCATGAACTGTTACGAACGGCCTGCTTTTAAAGGCCCATTCTGAGAAGATTCGGATTTCATCCTGGGGTCTCAGCGCGATGTTGTTCTCTTGCAGGGCTTTCTCCAAGTTGAAAGAAAATAACTCAACATTATGATTTGGAGGTAATCGCCTCTTTATAACTGCGTATTTGAAATATGTCTCTTTCAGCAGGTCCGATTTGTTTTTTATGACATCACTGATTTTCATGCCCGGCTTGTATTCATATTTTCCGGGTTTCTTCACATTACCGCTCAACGTGACGACGTTTTCTATCTTTTCTACAATTGAAAATATCTTCACCAGATCCCCATCCTGAAGGAAGAAGCTCTTTGCTCTATTGTGATCCTCGGCGTTAAGGTCTATAACCACCTCTCTTTCGTTTCTCTTTATCCTCTCCACCTGAATCTGTTGGGTATACGCCGTTGGGATAATACCTCCCGCAAGATCGAGGACACTCAGGAGATCGGGTTTATCCTTCAATTCGTAGATTGCAGGACGTTTGACGTTTCCAGCCACTCCCACCAAGGGTCCGACAGTCGGGACAAATACGAGGTCTCCCGATATAAGAACCCTGTCTTGAGATTTATCTCCTTTAATTAACAGGTCATAGAAATCCATGACAGTGATAGTCTTGTTATTTCTGTTCAGTTTAATCTTTCTCAAGGAGCCTATATCGTTAGGACCTCCGGCGGCAACAAGGGCGTTCATGATGGTTGAAAGGGAATCGATGGGATACATCCCTGGCTTTTTTACTTCGCCGAGAACAAACACCTTAATGGTTTTCAAGCCCCCCATGGATACATTGGCCTTAGCGCCGAAGATCTTCTGCACTTCGTTCTTGATATGTCTCTTCATTTGATCAAACTGCATGCCGCCGACTTTTATCGGCCCGATGTTGGGAACTGCGATGGTCCCATCTCTTTCAACTGTAAGATAATATCGGCCACTCATTCTCCCCCACAGGGTAAGTACCACTTCATCGCCCGGGCCTATCATATAATCGGAAGATACAGGAATACCAGTGCTTGGCTCAGACACATCCACATCGACGGAATACTCTTGAAAGAACGCATAACCAAACGGCTTCAAATCTATTGAGATCTCCTGGTATCTCTCAGTAGGCCGGTATCTATCGAATAAGGATTTAGGGGGGATTATTTCCGGCACTTCTTCTTTCCCGATCCCTTCTTCCTTCTTTAATTCCCCGACGCCTTTCCTAGGTGACACTGCCTTGTCTTTCGCAGTGACGCTCTTGCCTCTCTTCCCCAATTCCGATTCCAGCAACCCCTGTTGGAAAGGAGACATTCTCTCTATTATATTCTGTCGCGACGAAGGATCCAGTTGCAGAAAGTCGCTAATTTCCTGTTCGCTGAAGGAAGAACCAAGGGTAGATCTATTGAGTGTAGATCTATCTTGTGCTCGAGAAATCACCGAAAAAGCCGGGGAAAATGCAATAAGCAGCATGACAGCGATAGTTAGGGTTGTATTCCTATCCGCTGATTTCTGTATTCTATTTCTTGAATGGGATTTCATAAAACCTCGCAGAAAAAGTCTTAAACTCGAACTTACTATTTGACAGGGTCATAATGGGATTTTAAGGATTTTCTTTTAAATTCCCCCCTTCCTTTTTCAAAGAAAGAAGTAGGAGTCTATGGTTAACCACGGAGGCACATACATCGCTGAGATATAATTTTTTCCGGTGAAAGGCCTGTCTGAACACCTATGCTTCAGAGCCTCTTTCTTTCTCGTTCTTAAGAGGAGGTTGTTCTGATGAGAGTTTTCTTTTGTGGACATATTCTAAAAAGAACACCATAAATATTGCCAGTACTAAGGATATCACAAAGCCCAAGATGAAAATCTTATCCTTTTTCTCCTCATCCATCTTCTCATCGGGGATTCTTGGAGGATCTATAACCTGAAAACCAAAATTTTCTTTTACATCAGACATCATTTCCTTCTCTATTTCCTGAGCTATCATATTGTAGATCTTCTGCTGGACAATAGGGTCATTTGTTTTATCTAACTGTCTTTCAAGGAATTTTTTGTTAATCTCCGCCGTCTTTCTGGTGTCTTCACTCAAATGTTCATTTAGTGTAATGAGGACATACTCAACCAGCTTTGCTGCGATTTCAGGGTCATTATATTCCGCTATTACAGCTAAGGTCCCCTTTATGTCTCCCGGCTCTACTTTAATGATGTCTTCAAGGATCTTCACACCATCCTCCACCGTTGGAGGTTTGTCCAAAGTTTTCTTAGGATTTGGGTGAATATGGTCGTAGTAGTCTTCATTTATTGTCTTAATGAATGCCCTCTTAATTCTGTGAATTAACGAACCTGATTCTGATTGTAAATTTACTGTATTTCCTTCGTTTATTCTCCACTGCTTCTTCACTTTGTCCCACCGACCGCCAAAAAGAATCGGCAGCAGTTTGTAGTTTTCAATTACTTTCTTCTTCAGCGTACGGGAATTAAACCAGATAACTAAGTCTCCAGACTGCCCAGAATTTCCCGGCAATGGAATGCCGGCTATTTGAGCCAAATTCCCGAATGCACCTCCAAACTCATAGCGGCCTGCCCCCCCCCTTGAAAGCCCGCTTTCGCCTTAATAATCGCTTTTGCCTGATAGATGTCAGGGGGAGGTTGGAAACGGTATATCTTAAAGAAGTATGATACTATAATACCTATCGCAATGAATAACATGATAAGGTATTTTCGCTTCCATATGACCCATAGGTAGTCGAAGAGGGCGATTTATTCTTCATCAAATTGATAAGTTTTGTCTTTTATTTGCTCCA
>JBDRGH010000351.1:0-4913 GCA_043818015.1 Pseudomonadota bacterium | reverse complement strand
AGCCAGGAAATATAGACGTCAACGAAATAGATAAACTGGAGTTTCCTGAGTTTCTCAGCGAGTATTTTCGAAACACCTTGATTTCATTAATAATCAGGCGGTATGTAAGTGAACCGCTTTGTCTGTGAGCGAAATAGGCTCCCGCAGTGGGGTACCCATCGAGGGTGAGCCCCGAAAGGGCCGTGTGGAATAAGCTGTTGCCCAAACAGAAATAGTGAGGGCTTTGAAAAAGTATCCCTGAGGCTGAATTAATCCCGATTTATCGGGATTTTGGGGCACCCATCTGAACGAAGCGGAAGATATGCATTTTCAGGTGTCTGACCCGCCACAGGCGGGGAGTTTCTGAAAATGCCTGAAGCAAGTTCTTAGATGGGTCAAAAAATATATTCTGAAGGACGAAGGGATGCTTTTTCATAGTAAACCAGGTCTCATAGTCAATCCGCCATCAGACAGATCCAAAAAGAGCTTTGGACAAAGCGAAAAGGTTTTGGGCAACAGGCTGGGAAGCAGTGAGCGAAGAGACAAAGGAGTTCACTTAAATCATGCCAGATTAACTAATGAAATCATCGTGTTTCAAGAATACTTTACGAGAAACTCGGGAAACTCCTATTTAACAATTCCTTGACTTCCACACCTTTTTGATTTAACCTCTCATTCAACAAATCAGTTACCAGTGCTTTTTATTCTATTCACAGGAGAAGAAGATGGATAGAAAGGTCTTTGAAGTCTTGTCTAGTAAAGTGAAAGATGACCCCTACGCAAAGTTTCTGGGTATCGAATTAATAGAGATTGGGGAAGGTTACTCAAAATTAAGGATGCAGTTAGAAAGCCATTTGTACAACTTCATAGGGACCGCTCATGGTGGCGCCATCTTCAGTCTGGCAGATCATGCATTTGCAGCAGCATCAAATTCTCACGGTACCTTGGCTGTTGCGTTGAATATGAATATCACTTTTATTTCGGCGCCTCCAGAAGGTTCTGTTTTAGTGGCAGAGGCAAAGGAAGCAAGCTTGACCCCAAGGACGGCCCTTTATCGAATAGATGTGTCGACTGAAGACAATCAGCTCATTGCTTTATGTCAGGGGATTGTTTATAGGAAGAGGGATTCTCTGCCGGGTCTCGATTGAGAGAGAAAAAGGTTTCAGAGGTGATAGCCAGTTGAGATGGGCAATCCTATCGGATATTCACGGGAACTTGGAGGCATTCAGGGCTGTTCTGGACTTCCTCTCCACAGACCATATTGACAGGGTTATTTTTCTGGGAGACATTGTTGGTTACGGGGCGAACCCCAATGAGTGCACTGACCTGCTTAAGGACAGTGCGGATATAATTGTGGCGGGCAATCACGATTATGGAGCCGTGGGGTTGACAGATATCTCCAATTTCAACTATGTGGCCAGAGCGGCTATTGAATGGACAGCAAAGCACTTATCAGCCACCAATCGTATCTTCTTATCGGGATTTTCCCTCACTGCCGTTGTGGATGATGTTACCTTTGTTCACTCAACACCGCGCGATCCACAAAATTGGGATTATCTCTTATCCTGGAATGATGTAGCTACCAATTTCAAATCGTACCAAAACCGAATCTGCTTTATAGGGCATTCTCATACCCCTGCCATATTTACAGGAGATAAGGAAGACAAAGTCTACCCTTCAAACGCACTGACAATTCGACTGGAGCTGCAATCCAGGTATATCATTAACGTGGGGAGTGTCGGACAGCCTCGCGATGGTATTCCAGATGCGGCGTTTGGCATCTATGATTCGAGAGAATCCATATTTACCCTGAAGCGGGTTCCCTATGACATCCCGACTACACAAAGAAAGATTACAGACGCTGGCTTGCCAGAGTATTTGGCAGCCAGAATAGCTGTTGGAAGATGAAAAAGAGAGGGGGAGGTTTTCTCTATTGCAGGTGGGGGTGCATGTTTCCATTTCAGGAAAGATTTTCGAGTCTGTTGATAGAGCAAAGGCTCTTGGATGCGCCACTATGCAGATATTCTCCCATAACCCCCGGGGTTGGAAGGTATCGCCGCTTCTTGATGAGGACGTGCGAATATTCAGGGAACGGTTAAAGAAGAGTGGGATCCGTCCTTTGGTGGTCCATACCTCGTATCTTGTCAATCTCGCTTCGCCCAATGAGGAGCTTTATGAAAGATCAATTACTTCTTTCGAAAGCGACTTGGAGAGAGCTGATAGACTGGGAGCAGCATTCTTGGTAACGCATCTCGGAAGCTCCAAGGGTAGAAGCGTGGCATATGGAATAAGGAGAGTAAGCCTGGCCTTAAATTCGGTTTTGGAGAATAATCCAGGGAGAGACGTAAGGATTGCACTGGAAAATACCGCTGGTTCCGGTTCAGCAGTAGGTTACGATCTGCGGCATATCAAACAAATCATCGATTCGGTAAAGGATGGTACTTCACTAGGCTTATGTTTCGATACCTGCCACGGTTTTGGTTCAGGCTATGATCTCAGGGATGCGCAGTCGGTCGACAGTTTAATAGAGAAGATCGACACACTTCTAGGCTTGGACAGACTGTGGCTTATTCATTTGAACGATTCTAAGGGACATCTGGGGTCTAGAATAGATCGACACGAACACATCGGCAGAGGCAAAATAGGCCTTAAAGGCTTTAAGATCCTAATAAACCACCCCTCTCTGCGAGAGATTCCCATGATACTAGAAACCCCCAAAAAATCAGACAAAGATGATATCACGAACTTATCCATAGTGAAAAGTTTAAGAACATATACAAATTAGTTGATGGATTAAAAGGATTCAAGGGGTCAAGGAGTCAGGGATTCGAGAGAGGAAGAGGGAAAGAAAAGAACAGATGGACGTGGAGCAGTTAAAGAGTTTACTAGAACGCGTAAAAAAGGGAGATGTCGGGGTTGAGGAAGCACTTGACTCATTGAAAACCTTACCCTTTGAGGACATTGGCCATGCCACCATTGATCACCACCGGCATTTGAGGCTTGGATTCCCAGAGGTCATATTCGGGGAAGGGAAATCAGATGAGGATATCCTGGCTATAGCCCAAAGGATGGTTGAGAAAAAGGACAATGTCCTGATAACGAGGGTGGACAGAAAAAAGGCCCTTACCATAAAAAAGGCCTTCCCAAAAGCAGTTTACCATCCGAAACCACGGGCGCTTACCATTGTAAGTCAAAAAATAAAGAGGAAGGGGAAAGGGACTATCTTGGTCATAAGTGCTGGAACCTCAGATATCCCTGTGGCGGAAGAGGTCGTGATTACCGCTGAGATGATGGGCAACCGGGTCGATCGGCTCTATGATGTTGGAGTGGCGGGAATTCACCGGTTAGTCAGCCGGTGGGAAAGACTTTCGCAGGCCAGTGTGCTGGTGGTTGTGGCAGGAATGGAAGGGGCACTACCGAGCGTGGTCGGTGGGATTGTTTCAAAACCAGTTATTGCCGTCCCCACTAGTATTGGGTATGGAGCCAATTTCGGTGGAATAACTGCTCTCCTGGGGATGTTGAATTCCTGTGCCCCAGGGGTTGCAGTGGTCAATATCGACAACGGCTTTGGAGCCGGGTATATCGCCGGCTTAATAAATAGGATCTAAGCGTATGAAGGTAGCCTATTTCGACTGCTCCTCAGGGATCAGTGGAGACATGATTTTGGGGGCTCTGATAGATTTAGGGCTACCCAAAACTAAATTAGAGAATGAGCTAAAAAAGCTGTCGTTAGGGGGATATGAAATAGTATACTCCCGTGAAACAAGAATGGAGATTGACGGCTCTAGGGTAACTGTATTTCTGAAAGAAAAGGACGTTGATCACCGAAGCTTCTCCGATATAAGACGTCTTATTGAAGAAAGCTCGCTCGACAAAGCCACGAAGGAGTTAAGCACCAAGGTATTCCGTCGTTTAGCGGAAGCTGAAGCTAAAATTCATGGAAAAGAGGTCGATGATATACATTTTCATGAAGTGGGCGCTCTTGATTCTATTCTCGACGTTGTTGGATCGATTGTCGGGATAAATCATTTTGGGGTTGATCAGATCTATGCCTCGAGGATTCCTCTAGGTTCAGGCTTGGTAACGTGCCAGCACGGGACGCTGCCCCTCCCAGCACCAGCAACGCTGGAGCTTCTCAAAGATAAGCCGGTCTGCCAACCGGGCATTGAGGGAGAATTAGTAACCCCCACCGGAGCGGCTATAATTACCACGTTAACGGATAAATTTGGCAGGATGCCCCCCATGACGATCAGGAGTATAGGGTACGGGGTGGGGCAGAGAGAACTTGAGGAAGTCCCCAATGTACTCAGAGTTATCATGGGAGAAGATGAAAGAAAAAAAGAGATTGACCGGGTCACCGTGATTGAGACGAACATTGACGACATGAATCCAGAAATCTACGATTTTTTGATGGAACGACTCTTTGAAGAAGGGGCTCTCGATGTCTCTCTATCACCTGTTCAGATGAAGAAGAATAGACCTTCTGTACTCCTGAGGGTAATTTGCCATGAGGAGGAGAAGCCCCGGGTAATCGATACTAGTCTCGGGGAATCGACATCCCTTGGCGTCCGTTATTATGAAGCGGAGAGATTGAAAGTCCCCCGGAGGATGGAAGAAGTTGATACAGAATTGGGGAAGGTGCACGTAAAGATTCATGGGGATAATGATACGACGGTTAATGTATCGCCTGAATACGAAGACTGTAAGAAAATAGCGAAGGAAAGGAAGGTGCCATTAAAGAGGGTCTACACTGAGGTAATTAAGGCGTTTCTGTCTTCCAAAGACCGTTAAAAGATGCTTTACGCCGCCATCATTTCAGTGTAGTATAATGGATTTATTGTATAATACGGGATTTCTTTAATCCATCTTCCAGGGATAGTACCGTCCTGAGTACTGCCGCCTTCGGAAATCCGAGGCACAGCAATTTGTATTGG
>JBDRGH010000350.1:0-3599 GCA_043818015.1 Pseudomonadota bacterium | reverse complement strand
GGGGTATAGGTAAGTGCACGGATAAGTGATAGTTATAATTATTATGAACCCCAATCAAATAGGGGCAATTATGAGGGCGTCTTTCTTAATTCCCAAATAACAGGAGCAGAGATGAAGGCGCCTTTTTGTTTTTATGCTGGTGCAATAACTTGAGAGGTAAGAATAGAGGATTTGGGCATCTTATTTGACAATAAAGATTAAATCCCAAGAAGGAGGACAACATCATGGAAAAGAAAGATGTATTTTGTCGGTACAGGTTCGTGAGTGCAGGTTTTTTTATTTTGTGTTTTTTCTTACTTCTTGGAGGCCCCTCTGTGTATGGGGAAGAAGCTCGGGGCGTAACAAAAGATACCATCAAAGTTGGATTGTCATGTGATTTTACTGGGCCTGCAGCGGATGATCTAGGCGCAGAAGGACACGGTGGTGCAGCTAGAAATTACATCCGTTATGTAAACGCACAGGGTGGGGTCAATGGTCGAAAGATTCAATTAATCATTGAGGATGACCATTACAGCCCGGCTCGTGCTCTGGCAGCCTTTAAGAAACTCGTATTTAGAGACCGGATATTGGCCTTACTAGGGCCTGGGGGGACGGGACAGACAAAGATGCTGACGCCACAGATAGAAAAAGAGAAGGTTCCCAGTATTGGTGTATCAGCCAGTGAGAACGTGGTAATACCATTCCGAAAGTATCTCTTTATTCCGAGCTCCAGTTATCAAGATCAGATTAGGATAATCGTTGACTACATGATCAATACTTTGAAGGCCGATAAGGAAGTGAAGATAGCCTTTGTTGCTCCAGATAATGAGTGGGGGAAGGATGGCTGGGAAGCAACGATGGATAGGGTAAAATTTTATAATCTGAAGGTCGCCGAAAGGGTAATCGTCCCTTTTTCGCCGATCGACGTAACTTCTGAAATTCTCGTTCTAAAGAGAATAGCGCCAGACTTTGTTATCCTGCATGAGAATCTAGGGGGGTGTGCTGCTGTATTAAGGGGTGCAAAGCGGCTTGGCCTTGCCACCACTTTCATTGGAAGCTATGCATGTAACGAGTCTTTGATTGGTCCGGCTAAAGAGGCGGCAGATGGTGTTATGTGCTCTACTACCTTTGGTACCTGGTATGATAAGACACCTGGGATGGCTCTGGTTAGAAACACAACGATGAAGTACGAACCGGCAAGACAGAAATATCGCAATATTCAATACATGCAGGGCTGGATGACAGCAATGATTATGGTTGAGGGAATGAAAAGGGCTGGCAAAGTATTGACTCCCGATAGTCTGGTAGGGGCGATTGAAGGTATAAACAACTACGACTCAGGTGGCGTTGTAGGCCCTGTCAGTTTTAGCTCAATAAGTCATAAGGGAGGCGAGTACTGTCAGATTTATAAAGTGAGCTACAAAGACCGATTAATGTTACCCATTACTGGGTGGATAATGCATGCAAAATGAAAGGGGTATCGGTTGGCAACTAACTTAGACGTGCCAACTCTATAGTGTTTGAGTTGAGAAATGAAACGGCAAAGGAGGTACTATATGAATACAAAGGCTTCATCTTGTGGCTACAAAAGCGTAACCATGGGTTTTTCAGTTGTCATCATCATGTTACTTTTGGGAGGCATACCCTCTCATGCTGAGGAAGTAAGGGGGGTTACGAAGGACACTGTAAAGATAGGGCACCTCATTGATATGACAGGGCCAACGGCAGGCACCGTGAGGTTTATTCCGGAAGCTGTAAGAAACTATTTCCAATACATAAATAGTGAAGGGGGGATTAATGGTAGGCAGGTTAAGGTAATATTTGAGGACGATCGCTACAGTATCCCGGCGGCCTTAGCAGCTTTCAAGAAGCTGGTCTATAGGGACAAAGTATTTGCTTTGATCGGGGCTGGATCAACGGGAGGGACGACTTCTTTGCTCCGGCATATCGCAAAAGAGAAGATACCCATGTTCAACTATCCTGTGTCGGAGATAATATATATTCCGCCTAAGCGCTATGTCTTTGGACAGGGGCTTACTTCTGAAGACGAGGTGAGAACGATCTACCATTACATACTAAACGTGTTAGGGGATAAAACACCAAAGATTGCCATTGTTTATCCGGATGTTGAGTTCGGCAAGTACGGCAGGGATACAGCAAGGGAGAGGTCCAGGAAATTTGGTTTGAAACTCTATGAAGAAATCCTGTCCATAGGTGCGTTAGATGCTACTTCGCAGGTTCTCAGTCTGAAGAGGGTGAAACCTGATTACATTATTCTTCACGGTCCCCCAGCATTTGCCGGGGCGGTAATGAGGGATGCTAGGAAGTTTGGCCTATCTGTAAAACTGTTCATGGCAACCTATTTTGCAGCCGATGATGTGACAGTCAGAATGGTTGGTAAAGCCGCAGAGAAGTTTATCGGAACCAGCAATGTATGCACGTGGTATGATAAGAGCCCTGGGGCTGCAAAGATGAGAGATATCACGCAAAAATTACGCCCTGATGTTCCAGACTCACAAGAAAGGAGGACATCGTGAAAAAGAGATATGTTTTTTTGAGAATGGTTACGTTGGTTTCAATCCTGATCCTTTTGGGAGGCATACCCTCTCACGCTGAGGAAGTAAGGGGGCTATCGGATGATACCGTAAAGATCGGGTATATATTAGATATGACCGGTCCTGCTACTGTTGTCACCATCCCTGTTAGCAAAGCATTTAGAGACTATTTCGAGCACGTAAATGACGAAGGGGGTATTACCGGGCGGAAGGTGAAGATAATTGGAGAAGACGATCGTTATTCGGTTCCATTGGGTATTGCAGCCTTTAAGAAATTGGTTTTTAGGGATAGGGTACTGAGTATCTACGGGGTGTCCACTAGTGCTACATGTATGGCCCTATTCTCGCAGGTAGCAAAAGAGAAGATTCCGGTTATTGCTGTCCCCATGACACCTAGCATTGTGAATCCAACAAAGAGGTATTGGTTTAATACGTGCGGCACCTACGATGATGAGGTCAATATAATGTTTGATTACATAATGAAGGACTCGAAGGCAAAGGCAATAACTCCGAGGATTGGCTTCGTCTGCGCCGATAATGAGTACGGGAATATAGGTCTGAGGGCAGCAAACAACCGGGCAAGACAGTATAAGACGAAACTGGTAGATGTAGAATACGTTCCTATGGCCGTACTGGAAGCTAGTTCCAGTGTATTAAATCTAAAGATGAAAGGAGCAAACTATGTAATTCTCCATCATACAGTCGCCCCAGTTGTTTGTGTTTTGAGGGATGCAGTTAAACTCAGTTATAGGCCTACCTTTGTAGTAGGTCTGTACGGCTGGAGTGAGGATGTAGTAAAGATGGCCGGTAAGGCTACAGAAAACACTCTCGGCATCCATGCTTTTGCTTCGTGGTACGATGATTGCCCAGGAATGGTTCAGTTAAGAAGGATAGTCTTGAAGTTACACCCGGGCACAGAAGAGCCCATGAGGAGTAAAAACTATATCCAGGGCTGGGTTGCTGCGATTATCTATACCGAGGCTCTAAAGCGAGCAGGAAGAAATTTAAGCGGTGAAACGTTAGTAAACGCCTTGGAGACGTTTAGAAATTTCGACACAGGTGGTC
>JBDRGH010000349.1:0-7080 GCA_043818015.1 Pseudomonadota bacterium | reverse complement strand
CCCTCGATACTCCAAGATCACATCACCTCCTCGGGAACGGAGATATATCCTTTAATGGCTGTGGCCGCCGCAACAGCAGGTGAAGCCAAATAGACCTCACTCGTTTTATCGCCCATCCTTCCAAGGAAATTCCGATTGGTGGTGGCCAAGGCTCTTTCGCTTTCAGCCAAAATCCCCATGTGCCCCCCAAAGCACGGGCCACAGGTGGGCAAAGAGACCGCTGCCTTTGCCTTGACAAAGGTCTCAATTAATCCTTCTTGAAGTGCTTGGAGATAGATCTCCTGAGATCCAGGGATGATGATTGTCCGAACATTGGGATTCGTCTCTTTACCTTGGAGGATGCCAGCGGCAACCCTCATATCCTGTATCCTTCCATTCGTACAACATCCGATCACCACCTGATCAATTTGGATCTTTCCAATTTCAGAGACTGGTTTAACATTTCCTGGTGAATGGGGAAGTGCAACCTGATAGGAGATTTTACTAACATCGTATTCGATTATCTTCCAATAGTGAGCATCCGGATCACTTGAAACAACTTCATATTGCCCTTTTACTCGGGGTTTTAGATATTCCAATGTTTTTTGATCCACGTGAAAGATGCCGTTCTTCCCACCGGCTTCAATGGCCATATTGGCCATCGTGAATCGGTCATCCAAAGATAAGGCATCGACGGCCTTCCCTACAAACTCCATTGCTCTATATCTTGCTCCTTCAACCCCAACCTGACCTATCGTATAAAGAATAAGATCCTTGCCACTGATCCAACGACCTAATGTACCGCGGTAAACGAATTTCATTGTCTCTGGGATCCTAAACCAGAGCTCTCCCTTGGCCATGGCTGCTGCCATATCCGTACTTCCAACCCCAGTGGCAAAAGCACCAAGAGCTCCTGCACTACAGGTATGTGAGTCTGCACCAACCACTAAATCTCCCGGCTTAATCAGGCCTAATTCAGGCAGAAGAATATGTTCAATGCCGACTCGGCCTACCTCAAGAAAATTTGATAATCCCATCTCTCGGGAAAAGAGCCTCACCCTTCTTGACTGTTGAGCGCAAGAGATATCTTTGGGAGGAATAAAATGGTCTGCTACGAACATGACCCGATTCGTATCAAAAACTTTATTAAACCCTGCCTTTTTAAACTGATCAATGGCCAAATCCCCTGTATTTTCATTAGCGAAGACAAGATCTACCCGTGCATTAATCAATTCCCCGGGTTCAACCTTCTTCTTCCCAGCATGTTTTGCCAGGATCTTTTCGGTGATCGTCATTCCCATTTTTTCAACATCGAACACTAGGAATTGATCTTACGCAGAGACGGCGTATCCTCCATCCACATAGAGGATGTGTCCACTAACAAAATTAGAAGCACCGGAGGCCAGAAAGACTATGCTTCCAACCAAGTCATCTGGTTGTCCCCATCTGTGCAGAGGTATCCTCTCGAGAAGCCCTTTCGTGTAGTCGGGATCTGCAAAGGGATTTCCTATTGTGGCATCTTTTCTCGGCACCTCAATGAGGCTTGGGGCAATCGCGTTCACTTGAATATTATATGGGCCCCACTCGCAGGCTAGAGCCCGGGTGAGGGAATCAATTCCACCCTTGCTTGTGCAATAGGCCACAAAATCTTTTTGACGACCGAATCTCCCCCTGATGGAGGACAAATTGATGATCTTCCCCCGTCTTCTCGCGATCATGACCCGGCCAACCCTTTGGGAACAGAGAAACGCACCTTCTACGTTCGTTTCAATGACCTTATGCCAGATCTCAGAACTCATATCTACCGCTGAGATCCGATGCTGGATCCCAGAATTGTTCACGAGGATATCGATCTTCCCGAATCGGTCTACGGTTTGAGCGACCATTCGGTCTACCTCTTCCTCTTTGGTCACATCGGTGGAAATGGCAAGGGCCTCCGCTCCCGTCTCTCGAACTACCTTTTCTACTTCCTTAAAATTCTCTAAATTTCGACTTGTTATGACAACACTGGCACCGAAGGCGACCAGTGAATAGGTGATTAACTGCCCCAACCCCCCTGCACCTCCTGTGATAATGGCTACTCTCCCTGACAGGTCAAAAATATTTTTTTATCTTTTCAATAAATTCTGGATTCATTCGCTCCGTTCACCCTACCCTATGAATATCGAAAATATCCTACTCAACCAGATGAAAAAATGTCAATAGGCAAAAATACCCATGTAAACCTATAGTATGTAAACCTATAGCAAAGGATAAAAGGTAGTCTGATGAAGATTTTCTCTCTGAGAAGCGTAATACCAGGTGTGCTTAGGAAGCCCCAATGCCCTTAGAACCAGGTTAAGGCCATATTCCTTCTTAAACTCCTCTATGAGCTCGATTTCCTCTTGCCGGGTGAGCTCCCGGCCAAGAAGTTTTTTAAAAGTCCAATCTCTACCTCCTTATGCCCAATAGGGTGGTACCAATTTTAGGGGGAACTACGTTTTCTTAATAGGTTGGGATTTTGTAAACCATAAGAAAGATACTTGCGCCTTGTCAATTAAGTGGTTTTAATCGGTGGAGGTGTATCCCTTCTGGAGGGCGTACTTCACCAATTCGGCTATGTTTCTAATGTTCAACTTGTTCATAATATTGTCGCGGTGATGATGAACAGTCCGGATGCTGATAAAGAAAAGATTGGCGATCTCTTTGCTCGATTTGCCTTCAGCAATGAGTTTTAAGACCTCTCTCTCCCGGATTGACAGAGGTTCGTTGGGAGGCTCGATCTGACCTCCCTTGTACTTTTGCAACATTTCTTCTGTCAGTTCAACGGAGAAGAGTGGCGATATGTAGGTCTTTCCCTCTTGAATCGTTTTAATGGCAGAGACCAATTCGGTATCCGCATCTGCCTTCAGCAGGTACCCTTCGGCCCCTGCCGAGAAGGCATGGGTTAGATACTCCTTGTTCTTGTGCATGGTGAGAATCAGCACTTTCATATCAGGAAACGTCTTTTTGATCTCACGGGTTGCTTCAATCCCACGAAGGTTTGGCATGGAGATATCGAGGATCACCATATGGGGTTTGGTTTTTTTCAACACCTCGAGGATTCTTATTCCATCGCCAACTTCCCCGACAACTTCGAGACCGGCTATTTCTTCAATGATCCTTCTAATTCCCTGTCGAAACATCAAATGGTCATCAGCCAGAATGATACGATAAAGGGGCACAATCAGTTCTCCCTTCCAGAGATGGGAAGAATAAAGGTTATTTTCGTCCCTCGTCCTTTATGACTCTTGATGTGGAGAAATCCCCCCAACATTCTGCTGCGTTCATCCATGGCGGCTAAACCCAACCCCTTGTCAGTGGCATTCTTGGTAAAAAACTGTTCGACATCAAACCCTCTTCCATCGTCCTCCACAGAAAAGCAAACATTACCATCCTTCTTATTAACAACGACATAGATGTTTGCTGCGTTGGCGTGTTTTACGATGTTTGTGAAAGCCTCCTGGAAAATCCTGTAAATGATGATTTGGCCCTCTTGGGAAAATAAGTTATCGATCTCCATCATATCAACTGAAATCTTGATATTGCCGTGGTGTTTAGGAAAATCCTCCATCAACCAGCGAAGAGCAGCGGTGAGTCCAAGGTCTTCCAGAATAGAAGGACTTAAATCCCGTGACAGGCGGCTGACATTTTCAATCGTCTGATCGATATATTTCAGTGTAAACTTGCAATCATCTCTGAGGGCGGATTGATCCCCTTCCAATTTTCTCTCAATCGCCCTTACTTGAAGCTTCAAAGCCAAAAGCGATTGCCCTAATTCGTCGTGGAGCTCGATGGAAATTCGCCTCCGTTCTCTCTCTTGAGCGGTGAGGAGGTGAGAAGAGAGAAGCCGGAGTTTGTTTTCCGATTCTTGTAATTCCTTTTCCATCGCTTTTCTCTGAGTAATCTCGCCGGCATTTCCCAAAACGGCGGGCCTTCCATTATACTCGATGCGCGTATTTCTCCTGGTGACCCATATGATTTCGCCGTCTTTTTTCAGCCCCCTGGCTTCATACTCAAGGGGGGTTTCCTCGCCTCTGAGCCTCCTAGCCCTCATCTCTTGAGTCAACGCCCTGTCCTCTGGATGGACTAATTTCCAGGTCTCCATTCCTTCCAATTCATCCCTCGAATATCCATAAATCTCGGCGAATTTATTGTTGGCAAAGGCAATCCTTCCGTCCTGGTCGATATAGATGCCTGTGAGGGAGCTTTCCACGAGCGTGCTATATTTTTTCTCCGACTCCCGCAACGCTCTTTCCGCCCTTTTACGCTCTGAGATATCCCTGGCAACAGCGCAGATCACCTTCTTTCCAGCATACGTGATTAAGTTCGCGGTGACCTCCACATCCAACAATGCCCCGTCTTTGCGACGTAGCTTCCGTTCGCCATGAAAATGCTCTATTTGACTTATGACCTGTCCGATATGATAGTTAATATTCTCCTTCTCATGAGCAACCAAATCGTAAATCGTCAGTTCCTTCAGTTCCTCAGGAGTATATCCCAACAATCTCTGAAAGGCAGGGTTCGATTCCAAAAGATACCTGGTCCCCAGATCGATAAGATAGATGGCATCTGCTGTCTGTTTCACGACCGCCCGATAGATTTCCTCGCCCTGTCGGAGCATTTCCTCCGTTTGTCTGCGCTCGGTAACGTCGCGGGCAATACTGAGTACAGCCAGGCTTCCATTATACTCGATGATCTGGCTGCTCAATTCAATGGGAACGAGGGTCCCGTCCTGTCTTGTATGAGTGGTCTTCGTGTTGAGATGACCTGACTGACACAGCGTCTCGATTTGTTCAGGGATAAGCCCAGCATATCGAAAAGCATCGACATCGGAGGTCTTCATCCGCAATAACTCTTCCCGACTGCATTTCAGGCACTCACAGGCTATGCGGTTAACCTCCAGGAACCGCCCCGTCAAATCGTGAATGAAGATAGCTTCGCCAGCATTGTCGAATAAGGTTAAAAAGGTATCTTCCCAGTTCCGCAAAGCTTCCTCTGTACCTTTCAGGTCTTTCTCTGCAAATTTTGATTTGATAATCTTTTGACGTAACTCTTTCGATATATTCAGTAAGGGGGACGTTGTTGAATTCTTTTACTTAATTTTCTCTTTCAGAAATCTTATCCACCCTCACCTTTCAATTGTTCTGGAGTTCGCTCCTCAAGCCAAAGCTTAAAAATTAAATTCTCTATCGTTAGGCGTAAAGGGTAAGTCGTAAGGCGCAAAAAACAAAAAACCCGTTCCTTTTGAGAATAAGGCTTAAGTTCAATCCTAATATTCTTGTAGAAGATCCTACCCCCCCGGAGTGTTGGATATGCTCTATCAAAAATAAGAAAAAATAGCAAACATAATAAGGAAATACTTGAAAGGGCCGCACTTCCTATGCCATAAAGAGATACTTAATCCCCTCTCTAAAATATCAAATTTTTTGTTTGACAATTCTTATCCTCCCAAATATTTCTAATTCATTAAGACTTAAGTCATCTTAAATTTTCTGTAGAGGAGGTTATTTATGCGGGGCATCGAACGACCAATTTTCTATTTCGAGCAGGCAGGTTATGAGAACACCAATGATGTTGTGGAGATTGTTTACAATCGACTAAAAGAAGGAGATATCAAAAGCGTGGTTGTGGCAAGTTCTCGTGGTGAGACTGGTCTTAAGTTTGCCAAGAGGATGGCCCATGAGACAAACTTGGTGGTGGTGAGTTCCCATCCCGGATTCTCTGCGCCCGGCGTCTGGAATTTCAACCTTGAGATTCTTAAAGAACTGGAATCCATGGGCTGCAAAGTAGTGAAGCAGAGTCATTTCCTTTCTGGTTTGGAACGTTCCATCAGTAACAAATTCTCAGGAGTTTCCCACACCGAGGTTCTCGCAGAGGCCTTGAGATCCCTTTTTGGCGTGGGGATGAAGGTGGCGATCGAATGTACGATTATGGCTGCTGACAGTGGTGTAATACCCATTGAAAAGACGATTGCTGTGGGAGGGACCTCTTCAAAAGTGGGAGCAGGAGCCGATTTCGCTATTATTGTGTGGCCTTCCCACTTCAACAATTTCTTCGACTTCCGGGTGCTCGAGATTCTGGCCAAACCTTTTAGAAGAGATATACCCTAATGCAATCCTCAGAAAGATGTGACTGGAGGTAGATCTATTAATTCCAGCAAGCCGGTAGAAATTTTAAGCCAATAGTATCCTGAGTCTACATAAGATATACTGTATTACGAAAAATGGTAACCAATACTCCAGTCAAAATTAAAGAACTCTTACACATCTACAATATCTCACCTGGTATGTCTGCCTCAATCCTACCCCTGAAAGATGCAGAAAGTAGAGGTCTATCGCTGGAACTCGAAGAGCCTTCTGAGCTGGCCACTAAAATCGCCGGCTACGACGCTCTCTTCTCAACCGGATTATCAAAGGACTATGTGGAGAAACGAGAGTTCAATCTGTTTATTTCCATAAGGGAACTACTCCAGAATGCCTTGGACGAGGAAGAGTTGATATCCGGACGGCCTGATGTCCAGTTCTGGCAAGACACTCTTGGAACATGGATCATAGATAGAGGACGGGGAATTACCTTGGAAGCGCTTCGCATGGGCGAAAGCAACAAAGAATCTTGGATGCGGGGATATTATGGAGAGGGGTTAAAACTGGCAGCATCGAACCTGACTCTCAATCAAATTCCGGTCTATATATTCACAGGACAAATGGTCTTCAGATTCATCGTTCTCCCAAGAGATGCACGAAATCCCGGGATCTTTATTCTTCTCGGAAGGTCTAAAGAGGCGGTTAAAGGGACGAAAATTCTTCTATCGAGTTACAAGGCAGACCTAAAATTTATTGAGAAAATGGTGCGCTTCTGGAACAAAGAGCTTGAAGATAAACTGATCGTGGAAGAGAGATTCTCCTCTGAAGATTGCCCGAAAGAAATGCCTTCTGCTATGTTTGACTTCCCTAACCTACTTTATATACGAAATATGTATGCAGGAGAAATGAGCGAGGTTGCTAAGAGAAAATCTTTCTTTAGCTATGATCTTTGGTGGTTCCGGTTCGATGTCTCGAGAAAGCTAATGACTCAAAGCAT
>JBDRGH010000348.1:0-4799 GCA_043818015.1 Pseudomonadota bacterium | reverse complement strand
CAGGTAGATAGTCCATCTCCTATGGCTATCGCCCCTGAACCAGCAGCAACAGAAGTATTTGTGCTGGTTTTGATTATCGGACAATATCCATAAGTTTGAACCTTTATATACCTTCCACTAGCCATTTGGGCTGGCGTATAGGTATTATTATCAATCACGACTCCGTAAATAGCGGAGCCCTGTACGGTCGAGCCAGTCACTTCCTTCCCAGGGAACTCAACTGTCCTGGTAGCGGAGGTAGTGGATAGCACGACGACGTTGCCTGATGTCATTGCAGCCGTTCCCCTGGCGTAGCACTCGACTACGTTTTGAGGCCCATTATTGGATGTTTCGACCCAGGCATAAACACTCGAAGCCATCAAGAAGATAGCTACGAGAATAACAAATAATTTTCTCATATATCTCCTATCCGGTTATCGATGTGGCAACGCCCAGCTTCTCACGGTTATTCGTGGTTAGCTGGCAATAAACGTGCATGGTGGCATAATCTGCCAACTGACCCTGCACTCTTTCCCAATCACTAGTTACGAATTCTCCGCCTTCGAGAACCCTTAACCTGAGATAGCGGGAGTTTACGGCATATAGATTATCGGCAGGACAATTCTGATCCCAGCCGACAGGTATACCCATAAAATCCAGCGTCTTGTAACCTAAAGACCCGACCTTCGAGTCCTGAAGCCTTGCGACGTTTGTGCAGGCAAGATAATAAAGACCCCAGATAGCTGATGTAGTTACCATCAGGTCGGGATAATCATTTTCGTTCCTGGCGCAAGCCGAAGCGAGATTCCTCATTATCGACAACCCAGCCTGGTTCGATCCGAACGAAGCCGTGCCTGTCGTGATTCTCTGGTTCTCCCATCGTGCAAAATCTGAGGGAGATATTCCGCCCACGCTCACTCCAGCGGTAGTATTTATGATGTGCTGGATGCCATGGAGAATCTTAGAGGAAGTGCCGTTATCTCCGAATACCGCCGCACCCATCCTATTGCTCATGGTGCTCTTGGCGTTCTCAATAGTGGTTTCCACTAAGTCAAATATCTGAGCTTCACCGGACGCTCTCATCTTATCGAAATGATAGATTTTGAGCGGGCCAGCAAGTATTCTTATCTGATAGACAGCATCTGTCAGGAACTCTGTCGTGGATAGAGGGATTTCTTCATCCTTGTTTATCCAGTCATAGCCTCCGGCTTCGTTATACATGACCTTCTCATTGAACTGAAGGCCGCCCGAAACCGTCTTTACCCTGCCATTTGCTTTTAACCATGCAGATAAGAGGTTGTTATTTATGATTGCATCCGCAATCTCTTTAGCGTTAGCGTCAAGAGCATGGGCCGCAATCGTTGTAACTGATATTGCCATTTTACCCCTTATTCGAATCTCACTTTATTGCTTTTTATACCTTGCTTACCCATCTCCATAGCCTTTTTAATCCCGTACGAAATCCTCTCGTTAGAATTCATCCCCTTGAGGGCGAGTTCATCAGATTGGACAGCTACATTGGGATTGACCTGCTGTATAGATGTGTTAGCAATTTTTTTCTTCTCAATCAACTCCTTGGTTTCCTTGGAGAGCTCGTCTTTGCCCTTACTCATAGCGGATGTTAATATTTCATCGCTGTAAAGGCTCATCAGGGCTTCCTTGGCGGTTAGTCGCCCCTTGTTCTCCGGACGGGAGAGGAAGTCAACTATTTCCGGAAGCCTCTCATCGAAGTTAATGCCCACCTTTGAAGAAAGTGCCTTGGCCTCGTTAATCTGTTTATTTAGCTTTTCGTTCTGAACTTCCTGCATGAAAGGGGCCATCTCGGCCATTAAACTCTTTCGTATAGTCGGTTCGACGAACTTGCTGATAAACTTCTGGGTCTGCTCTCTTTCTTCGGGTAATAACTCCGCAAACGGGTCTACTTCGTGGGGTGCGGTTTTTGAAACGGCTTCATCGTATTTCCTCTGAAGCTCCTGCACCTTCCGTTCCAACTCGTTCTTTTTGAAGATGACTTCTTTAAACCTTGGATGTTTATCGAGACGGGTATCCACAGGCTCATTAGCGGGTTCTTTAACGACCTCCGCACTTGGGGTCGAAGCCTGTGTGGTTTCTTGCACTGGGGCAGATTCCGGTGCGGGAGTTTCCTTCTCCACGTTTGCTGCCTTTATTTCGTCCATTTTTAACCTTTCTTTAGCGTCGTATTTTACGACGAATTATTTATTGATGCAGGCTTCGCCTTTTCCTCGGCTATTCGCCTTATCAATGCTTCCCATACTGGGCTTACTTGACACTTTGTTCCTTGGAGTCCCAAGGTCAACCTTCCCCGACATCTTTAATTTTCCCTCATTCTTGCTGTCTACGAACATTTTAATACCCCTTCTTTTTGCCTTTTTTCTTCATGTTTCTCCTTATCTTAAGAACCTATCACTGTGGGGTTCACCGCACATCTCCGACGGAGAAGTTTTCAACGGACAATTCCCCCTGGGCTTGGGCCCCCTCCAGCCATGCTCCACGGCCTGCAAAACCCGTAAATATTTCTTGGGTTTAGCGGAGTGTCCCACGACCTTACCCGTATCTCTTTTTATTACCGTATTTCCTCGGATAGCATAGGGCACTATACAAGCTCCTTTCCCTTTTGACGTTTCTTTTTACCCTCAATCTTATGAAGTTTTTTATGACACTCTTCACAAAGAGTTATACCATTAGTTATTTCATATCGTAATTCAGGAAAATTTATCCATTCCTTAATATGATGTGCATTTAATATTCCACCAACTCTTTCGCAACTCATACAAGTAAAGTTATCTCTATTAAATATTTCCATTCTCCATAAAACATATTCATGTGTTACGTGTTTTGACCTATTCTGAGGATTCCTTCCTTTTTTATCCCATATTTTTCTTTGAGCAATACTCATTCTTTTCTTAGTTTCTTCTAAATTCTTAAATATTCGTTTTTTACCAATATTAGCCCTACGAATCTTATCTCGTATTTCATCTGTCATTTGATACATTTTCCTACCAGAAAGAGACTGACTTATTCTAATTTTTGCACTTTCTGGCATTTTTCTACCCTTGGGTGGCATTATTCTATCCAATTTTTCCCATTTTGACGGCAATACTGTTTTAATTCCCCCTTCGACATTCTCTTTCCGGTTGCGATTACGCTGAATTCGGGATTCCACAAACTTACGGACGGAGCGTCTATTTCTTTTTTTTCGGGATGATAGTCCTCAGCACGAACGACCTCCCCTTTAGTCTCGTCCCAAACCCATCGTCCTCGGTTATTATGGATGACTTCCAACCGTCTCTCTCTATCACTCTCGGTTTCTTCTTCAAGGTTCCCCCTGTAAAAAATTGTCGAATGAAGTTTATCATCTTTCGTCCTGTAACATTTTTGAGAAAAATCTGGCTTATCCATTAAATCGTTCCAAGCGTTGATGCAATCATCTGCCCCGTGGTTTGCGCCTCGCCCTGTGGGGCCTCGGGGCCCTGGGGGGCAACCGCCATCTTTTGTTTCATCATCGCCTGTCCCATGGGGGAGGCCATGGCCTCTTTGAGGGCCATGTCTTTTCTTTCGCTTGGCGATATGGGCTTAATCAGATTGGTGGCTTCCCTAAATTGCTCCATGGTTCTCAGGAACTCTTTGGTCAATAGCTCATAATCAATCTTCATCCCGACCGATGCGAGGTTCTGCTGGACTATGGGTGAAAACAGGAAATTGGCTGATTCCAATATCTGCCGTCTTTTAAGTTCCTGATTTGGCTGTTGCGCCGTAGTGATGTCAAGGTCGAGGTCATATTCACCTAAGACATAATCCTTCACACGGTTTAATTTGACCCACTTCTCGGTATAGAGCTCTCCGGTCTGGGGGTCAATCTCTTTAATTCCGGTAATCTTCGTTATTAACTCAAAGTCTGCGGCCTGCTGGACTATCTGTTTGAACACCCGCAAGTCCTCTTTCATAAACCTGCGGAGCTTTTCTCTCTTTGCGATTATTCTTGCGGAGAAACCCCTCGCCCCGATATTGGCCTCGGTAGCCGTCCTTGCGTCCGTGGAGCCCGTGAGTTCGGCTTCCGTAACTCCGCTCATCATGCGAAGCTCGGCTTTGAGGGTGTTCAATACGGTCATCTTGTCGGCAAGATTTAATGTGAACTGAAGCACCTGAACTGCGGCGTTGGGCTCTTTGGTGAATTTCATTATGGTTGCTATGTCGCCCTTCTCACAAGCGTTAAGGAATTCATTTTCGTCCTTAACGGCCTCCATGTTCACGCCTATCTTGGGGAGGAACTTATAAATCGCCTCCAGTATCTTGGATTGGATGTAATTTATCTCATCCTGGAGGGGCAGTAATCTCTCAATGTCCGACGGTGGGTAGAAGAAATCACAAGTGTCATTGAGGGTCAGGAATTTAGTTAAGAAACCCTCTACCTCAAAAGGAAATCTGACATACCTGAGGGGCTTCTCGTAGCCCTCGACAAGCGTCAGTAGATAAAGGCCGTCTTTACGGGAAATCTGTATCTGGTGAAGCCGACACAAGCCCTTGGCGGTATCATCCCATTTAATATTGTCTTTATCTGTGCCTATTGCGCCCGTAGGGGCCAAATCATCGGTGTTCTTAAAAGCCCCATTTCCCTTGACTTCGTTATAGGCGACATCATACTCTAAGTCTATCCATTTTCCATCGAATGGAAATGCGCTCTTCGAGCGGGGGTCGACCATAACCATGAAGGGGGAGTGCCTTACGTTGAAGGGAAATTCCTTTGTAATCCACTCCTTACGCTTGACTATTTCTTTTTCGACTTCCTCTTCAACTTCTTT
>JBDRGH010000347.1:0-4084 GCA_043818015.1 Pseudomonadota bacterium | reverse complement strand
CAATACCGGCTCAGGTTCTACCGGTTTGCTCCCAAAAACAGGTAAATCTTATGGGCCCACGTAACACAAAAAATACTTTCAGTTCAAATGGTTTTACCCTTTTTGAGATCCTCATAGCCATCTTTATTTTTGCCGTAGTCCTCACCACGATTTACACCTCCTACACCGGGACCTTTCGGGTAGTGGAAGAGGCAGGGTCACAGGCCGAAACCTATGGCATGGCCAGGATTGGCGCAGAGAGGATGCTAGAGGATTTGGAGTCTCTATACATTGAGAAACGTGAAGAAAATCCTCGATTGGGAAAGGATACCACTAGTACCTTTCGGTTTGTTGGCGAAGATAGGGAGATCAAAGGCAGAAGTGCCGACAGCCTTCGATTCATTTCAAGGGCCCACATTAACCTGAGCGGTCAAGAGCGAGATCCCGGAGCAACGGAAATAGCCTACTATGTTCAAGAAAACGAAGGGGAAGACACTCTTGTTTTGTATCGGAGCGATAGACCCGTTTTTGACAAAGCTGCATCCATTGACGAAGAGAGCGGCGGTTTGATACTCTGTGAGAGATTGATATCGGTAAATTTTACCTATTACGATGAAAGGGGGGAAGCCCACGGGAGTTGGAATACTGTTTCAGGTGAACACAAACATGCCATTCCGAAAATGGTCTCTATCTCACTGGAGTTTGCAGACAGTTTAGATCCTGAAGCGCCCCTTGCCTTCTCGACCAGTGTTGCCCTTCCTGTAGGGGAGAAAAGTCTATGATGCTATTTCTTAAAAATGACCGGGGTATAGCCCTGATCTTGACGATACTCATCGTGAGCCTCATCGTTGTGTTGACACTCCAGTTCAACACAACGATGCGCTCTCACCTGCATGCAGCTGAGAATCTCAGTGATGGTATCAAACTCCGTTGTATAGCACGGTCAGGATTTAATGGTGCACGTGCTATTCTTTACGAAGATGCCCTCTCGGGAAATATAGATACCCTGTATGAGCCCTGGGCGCTGGCAGAACTATTTTCTGAAGGCTCTGCTTCCTTGTTTGAGGAGGGACGGCTTTCCGTTGGGATCGCAGATCTTTCCGGGAAAATTCAGATCAATCAACTAGTTAACGAAGGCGGCACATATAACACCATACAAAAGGAACTCCTGATGCGATTTTTGGGCTCTCCGGAATTTGGCTTGCCTTCTGAAGAGATGGAAACTATCGTAGATGCCATAAAGGACTGGATCGATACGGATAGTGAGACGACACGATTTGGTGCGGAAAACGCCTATTATGAGACTCTGGAAAGACCATATCCCTGCAAGAACGCACCCCTTGAATTCCCGGAGGAGCTGCTCCTGGTAAGGGGTATCACCGCAGAGCTGTTTTATGGTTCAGGCGAAAAGCCGGGGATCTTTCAGTACATAAGCGTTTATGGTGACGGCAAGATCAATATCAATACGGCGAATTCCCTGGTCATAAGGGCCCTTTCGGAGAATATAGACAAAGATGTGGCTGAGGATATGATTTCCTACCGAGAAAACGAGGACAATGACCTATCGGATTTCACATGGTACAAGAAGGGTACAGGCATGGCTGATGTAAGCATTCCCGATAGTTTGCTCACCACCTCAAGTACCTATTTTGAGATCACATCAGAGGGTTTCAAGGGAACCATGAGTAAGCGGATCAAGGGTGTGGTGGAAAGAAAAGATGGAAAACTCCAGATCCTGTCATGGAAGGTGGGGTAGCGATGCCAGGAAAGATTCTTGGAATTGACGTCCAGACCGATTCAATTACGGCTGTCCTGCTTCAAGGAGGTTTCAACAGCTATACCGTAACGGGATGTGCACGGGTTATGATTGGAGAGGCAGGTGGTCTGGATGAAGCCCTCGCAACACTTGGTGAGCACGTAGACCTTAAGGCTGATACCTTTATGAGTGCCATCCCCGGGGAACAGGTGTCATTCCGGAACCTCCGGATGCCCTTTAAAAGCGCTAAAAAGCTCAGACAGACCATAGCCTTTGCCCTTGAGGAAACGGTCCCTTTTTCTATTGATGAATGTACTGTTGATTTCACCATTACTGATCAGTCTGATCAGAGCGAAATCCTTGTCGCCTCAGTAAGACGAAGATATATAGCTGACTATCTTACCTCTCTGAAGGCCCACGCAATGGAGCCTGATGTCCTGGATATCGGGGGTGTATCGGTGACATTATGGCTGTTACGGGAGGCAGGATTACCTGACAATGGACTTGTCTTTGAGATAGGTTCGAAAAACGCCACCATGGTTCTCTATCTCAAAAGGCATATCAGCCTGATCAGGACCTTTTCTTTTACTGACTGCCTTGCAGCCCCGGCCTTTTCATCTGGGCAAACCGTTAGCAGTGCAAAGGCACCGGAGGATGAGAGGTTCGAATCCTGCCTCGAGATTTTGTGCACCAATGTCCGTAACACACTCCATGCCTTTCACTATCAAAATAACAGGGAGGTTAGCCCAGAGATAGCTTTTGTTACGGGCAGCGGAAGCCTCGCCCCAAATACAGAGCTCCTCTTGAAACGATTTCTTGACATTCCCGTTGAAATGATCAATGTGACCAGTGACTCCCGGGTCCGTATGGAAGACGATATAACCACCGAATGGAATCCCGCCCTTATGGACAGCGCCCTTTCCCTAGCCCTTCGCGGTAGCAGAGAAAAATTGGGGTTCAACTTCAGAAAAGATGAATTTGAGTTCAGAAAGAAGGATGTCACTCCCCAGAAGGAGATTCGAAGGGCTGCTGTCTTCCTGCTCATTATTCTATCCCTTATATCCGCATATGGAGGCGTAGATTACCATTTTCTAAAAAGGCGCTACCGGATGCTGGATAGACAGATCATAGAGATATTCAGAACAACAGTTCCTGAGGTAAAAAGGATTGTGGATCCAGTCCAGCAGATGAGAATAAAAATAGAGGAAATTAAGAAATCCACCATTGCCCTTCCTGGAATCGGTGAAAAGCAAAGGGTGCTTGACCTTTTAAGGGAAATCTCCTTTCGGGTTCCTGAATCACTGGATATGAGGGTGACTAGTATGACAGTTGATCCGGAGGCAGTGCAGATTAAAGCTGAAACCGATACCTTTAATACTGTGGACAGCATTAAGCAAGGGCTGGAGGGCACAGGGTATTTTAGCGAGATCACCATTAGCTCTGCCAATCTTGATAGATCTGGCAAGCGTGTTGGATTTGATTTAAGATTGAAGCGGGCGCACGAATAGGATCTCCAACGCCCATGGAAACATGATCATGAAACTTGCAAGGCGTGAGAAATATCTTGTATCAGCTGCGTCATTATTCATAGCCATTTTTTTCCTCTTTCAGTTTCTCATTTTTCCCTTCTTTGAAGACAGGAGAAGGATGCAGAGAGGTGTCAGGGCTAAGACGGAAGGACTGCAAGAGATGGTAAGACTCAGCGCTGAATATCAAAGATACCAAAGGGGTTCTCAAGGCACAAAGCAGATCCTTGCCATGAGAAAGAAGGGCTTCACCCTCTTTTCCTTTCTTGAGGGTACAGCAGGAGATGCTGGTGTTAAAAAATATATTACGTATATAAAGCCTTCCCTTTCAACAGGTCCCGGCCTTTACCGAGAATCCCTGGTGGAGATGAAATTGGAGGCTATTGCCTTGCACCAGTTAGTTAGCTACCTGTACAGCATTGAATCGCCAGACGACGTTGTCAGTATTAAGCGTATTTCAATAAAGGAAAGCAGTAAACAACCTGGCTCCTTGGATGCCGTTTTACAGGTAGTAACCCTTCAGTAAGCAGAAAAAACGCGGAGCCAACATGCAGCAAAGCATATCCAGAAGTAAGAGGTGGATTGGCTATACCTTCTTTTGTATTATGGTCACAGTCAGTCTGCTGTATTATCGTTTTCCTTCTGATACCCTCAGGAATTATTTGCAGGCAAGGATAAATACGGCGAATTCCCCGTTTTCTCTTTCCATTAATCGTATCAAACCCTGGATCCTGGGGGGATTAACATTCGAGCAGACGGAACTTTCACCCAAAGACAGCCCTGACACAAATGTTTTCCGGGCTGATAGCCTTCTTGTTAGATT
>JBDRGH010000346.1:0-2046 GCA_043818015.1 Pseudomonadota bacterium | reverse complement strand
ATATTATTAGTTGCATCTGACCTGCCTCATCACGCATAAAAAAAGCGAACCAACACGGGATTACCCCATAGGCGTTCGCCTTATCCAACGATCGCTTTGCAATTAGGTATGTTTCTCTGCAAAAAGTGTCCCTGAGACTGAAGTAGTAAGATAGATTCTTGGGGAGACCGCCAAAGGTTCTCGAAAGCCAGACGTCTAAGCTGGCTGACGATTTTCCAATGTGCGATGAAATCAGCTTCAAGATCAGTCAAGAAACGTCTTCAACCGCCTGTTGGGGCGTACCGTGAAGACTTCCCTTCGTTGTTAAGGAATCCTCTTGAAATATTCCTTGATCCTCCCAAGGACTATTTTAGGAATATCCTCCTTCTTTTCCACGTTGTAGACTGCAACGTTTGGCTTTTGTTTCGTTGCCTCTTTGAATGCCGTTGTGTATCTATTATCACTACCTATATAGACAGCCGTTATCCTGTTGTCTATATCTGAAAAGTACCCTATTACCTTCTCCAGGTTGGTGATTTGCATATCAGTTATTATAAAGATGTCTGTCTTTGATCTTACCCGTAGCGCTTCTAGATCTTCGAGGCTCAGATTTGTACCTCCTCCAAAGTATCTGCACAGGGCGCCGTACACCTCCTTCCTATCCCCGGTGAAATCAAGCAGTTCCTTTCCTCCGGCAGGGGCATCACTGAAATTATATACTGCCACTCTAGATTGTGATCTCAAATAAGCATCAGACGCACAACCTGCACCGAGGACAGCGTAAGACAGGTTTCTTGTCGGGTTGACCATACTTCCAGAAGAATCGATCACTATTATGCAATCTGGAGTACCCTCTATTTCTCCAAATACCTCTCCTTCTCTCTTGTTCCAGATCTGTGTTAATCCAGGTATTATCTTCCCAAAACTAGTCCAGACGTCTATATCATGAAAGGGTTTCCCAACCTCCCACGGAGAATGAGAGTGCGGGTGCATCGAACCACTTCCTTCCATCGGGACCTTCTTTATGGGAATGTTATAATTCTCTGCCAATTTCATGTAGAACAGCATATCGGCATCAATGGATTCTCCCTTGCCTCTTCCCATTACGCCTGTATTTCCCAATCCCCGCTCATTCAACTCATCTTCAAAATCTGATACCATTTCCTTAAACGCTTCTAAGCTGCCTGTTTTCGTCGCAAAGTCCCGGAGCCCATTGTCTATCTGTTCCTCTGAATAGCCTGAAAGGCCATGATCTCCCATAATGTTTGATACCTCTTGGGAACCAGCCTGTTCCTGCTTCTCAACCTCTAAAAGGGGTTTGATGGTTCTGATAAACCTCTTGATGCTTTTGCCCCATTCACTCTTATCCAGGTATGGAATCCTGGATAACCGATTGACCAGATCATCATGGCCCGATACATTCAGATCAATCCCCCAAATCTTTTGATACAGGGACGAAATTACCCCATCCAGTTTCCGCCTGCCGGGGACCGACTTGCGATCGTCCAGATGCTTATAGAGCTCGGGTATCTTTGTTTCCTTCTCTTTGACACAATAGGTATTAGTTACGACATCCATGAAATAGCCAGTAGCACGTTTGACCATCTCGGGATCTTTTATAACCTTTTTTGCCTCAGAATAGAGATATAAGTGAGTAGTGAAGTCCCATGGACAATAGGTATAGTGGGTTGTTCCGTGATCCAACAGGGCTTCAATCACATCCTCTACGTGCATCACCTGATCCAACTCCTCACAGATCCGTGGATTCACCATGATCTGTTTATCTTTCATTTCAATAGCCACAGCTTCGTCATTCTCCATGATCTTTGGTGACGGCATCTGGGGGAAGAGATGCTTTTTTCTTACTTTCCGCCATATCTTATCAATCACTTGACTAAGGTCGTTTACGGTCTCAGAAACCATTTTTCTCTCCAGAAAACTGCAATTCCTACGACTAGTGGATTATAGCATTGGGAACATGAAAACAATCTGTCATCGCTAGGAATCCCGCTCACTGCAATGATTAGCCCGTTTTGAGGACATTTATAGAAGGGGCGATTAGATGGA
>JBDRGH010000345.1:0-3940 GCA_043818015.1 Pseudomonadota bacterium | reverse complement strand
TACCACCACCAGTGGGATGGAAGGACATGAGATCTCCTCCGCATCTCTGCCAATCCAGCAACCTCGGAGATACGTTCCAGCCAAATGCCGGACATTTGCAGCAATTGACGATCAAGATCTTCCAAGCGGGCCTTGGACGGCTCATCTAGAAGAGGCTCTCTTGATGCCAGACGACTACGAACATCCAGGAGTTCAAGCGCCTCAAAGCCGCTTACATCCGGGTGAACGATTGCTTTGGAAATATAATCCATCAGGTGTGTGCTTCTTTTGTCCATCTCAAGACCTCCTCAACACGACCCAAAAAGACAAAGCCACGAGTCGCCAGGTACTCATCCATATTTTCCGGAGGAAAAGCGGTTTCTCACGATATCATAAATCTGCTCTTCATAACCAGCTAAAGAGCATGATGCTGGCAGGTGTCCCATGTTCTGCCGTTTCTGATGATGAACAACATCTTTCCCGGGCTTCCTATCTTCTCTCTACTGTCTCCTGTCTCCTATCTCCTCTTTCCTCTATTCTCTCTTCTCTTTCCTCTTTCCTGTCTTTTTCCATTCTCCGTCAAAAAATATTTCCAGTTTAGATTCCAATTGGGCGCCCCGCCTATTCGTCGAATAACGCAATTTAGTAGCTACGTCCCCCATTCTTTCATAAATAATCGCGTTGATCAGTTTCTCTCTATGGTTCGTAATAATCATAGGTACAATATTGCTTCAAAAGCCCTTAAAGTCAAGCTCTGTGCAGAGTTCTATTTTTTATCTTCTTTTCTTCCAACCTTCGCATCTTTTGCTTTTCCGACCTCCGATCTCCGACCTCTGTCTTTTCCCTGACCTCCGATCTCTGTCCTCAGTCCTCCGTCCTCTTTCCTCTCTCCTCTGTCGTTTGACCTCCGACCTCTGATCTCTGTCCTTTCCCTCCTGACCTCTGTCCTCAGTCCTCCGTCCTCTTTCCTCTCTCCGGTTTCCCCTTTCCTATTTCCCATTTCCTCTCTCCTCTATCCTCTCTTCTCTTTCCTTTCTTCTATATCCACCTTCAGTTCCTCTTGTTCTTGTTAAATATTGGCGCTTATTATGCTCCGCAAGGTGCATGGCCTAAGATTCACTACTGTGCAAGAACTGTGCATGCACACTTAATATCTAAGCCTATACCTGCAGTTTGGGTCATTTCTATTTTCAGATGTAGGCTCAACCATATTTTTTTCTATAAGGCGGTTTATCCAGTTGATTGTAGTGCGCTTCGACGAACCGATCGCATCGCTTATCTCTCTTGTTTTCATCGGCTCAGCGCTTGTCCGCAACAGTTTAAGTATCTCCTCTTCAACCTTGCCAACAGTTGCCTTTCTCTTTGCATAAAGAGTTACCTTGAAACTGTTTTCCGATTCGGTCAGGTCTGGCTCTCTGCCGGTATACTCAGCGCATAGTTTCAATATCTTGACAGGTATTCCCAAACTGTGAAGATCCATAAACCCAGCCTCTTTAAGATATTGCACAAGAATCTGATTCCGATAATATTTTGCCCCGAGCCTGATAGATTCCAGTGAAAGAGTATTTGGAAGCTTGCCCGGACTTTCGATCTCAAGCCGATCCGGATAAATATCGACCCGGATATCTATCCCGGAGATTGTATAATCCCTGTGCGCAACGGCATTTACAATCGCCTCCCGGATTGATTCCTCAGGATAGGGATAATTCACTACTCTTGCAGCCCCTTTAAGCGTTGCGCTGCTTTTTTCAAGAATAATCGATTTTATCTTTTCCAATGCCTCATCTATAAGACCTGATTCTTCCTTCCCGCCATGCTCGGAAAAAGTGCCCATAATCGGTTTGTCTAAGCGAAAATCCACATAACTGTAATCGCGTTCAATATCTACAAATTTAGCAACCGTAAGCCCGGAGTAACCAAGCAAAGAAGAAGGTTTTTTCCCAAATAACAATGTCCCCGCAACTGTCGGGTACAGCTTCCCCTGATATTCAGCCAAAACCTCTTTGTTTTTGAGGAACCTCTTAATCCTGTCACCCTTCCAACTTGATATATCAATCCTATTGATCTGATTATGCCTGAAGAAATCTACAATTCTTGTAAAGTCAAGATCCGCATATCCCCCTTTTATAGCCGGCGTCACCTCATAATGAATCTGTCCGGAAGTCTGAAACAACCTGAGTAGCTCATCCCTGCTTGCTTCTTGTATCCGCGTCCCCCGCCGGGTATAATATCTCTCCCGTCCTCTTTGTAATATAGCATAAGGCTTTGAAAAACCTGCAGAAATATAAAAACAGAATACGTCCTTTCCATCAATTTTGTATTTCCACAATTCCGGCGTAACAACCGGACGGATAGAATCAGAACAAACATTGTAAACCTTTTCTTCAAATTTCAAAGGGTCCCTCACACCCAACACCGTTCCGTCATCCTCTACGCCTATCAGCAGATACCCGCCGGAGCCGTTTGCAAAGGCAGCAATCTCCTTTGCAAAATCTATATTTTTCTCCTTGTCGGATTTGAATTCAACCCGGCTGGTCTCGCCGTTTTCGATTATTTCTGTTATTTCCTCAGATGAAAACACAAAAACTCCTCATTTCAGCCTTGTTATTTATTCCTTTTTAGCCTCTTATCCTCTCACCTTCTCATCTTCCACTTTTCTATTTTCTCTTTCCTGATTCCCCTTTCCTCTCTCCCCTTTCCTAATTCCTATTTCCTATCTCCCCTTTCCTGTCTCCTATTTCCTGATTCCTATTTCCTCTCTTTTTCCTTTCTGCCCCCAGACCCCCCACCATTACAATAAGTTACTTATTTAATTATGCCCGTCCCCCAGCCCGCGGATGGCCGTGACCAGTTCCTCTTCATACTCAGTGAACACTTTCGGGTAGGGAAAAAACGGAACTGTCCTTTGTTTCACTGTACCCATATGTCCCCTTCATTAGCCACAAACCCACACGGACAATGTCAAATAACGCTGAGATGATGCTCTTTAAGCGCATTTTTTATTTCGGATAACACTTCCTGTAAGTCTTCGATTACATTACCCTTTAATTCTGACTCTATAATATTGCCGTCCTTCATATGAAAATGATGAGGATAAGTCTTTATTTTTGGATAGTGCGGTGCATTGTCCCAGCGCATGATCGGTCTATCAGTAAAAAATTGGTAAGAATATAAAATCTCTTCTTCTGTTTGGATAAATCTCATTTCAAGTTTATATTTTGATGGGATCAGATTAGATCGGATTTTATAAATTCCTCTTCCTTTAATTTCATCAACATCTTTAATCTCCACCTTCGAAATTATATCGCTTGTTCTGAGTATCGAGATTACTTTATGAAAGTCAAACTTTTGCTTCAATTTCTATGACCTCTTTTAATGCCTCATTCCATGCCCTCTTCATTTCTATTGCCCCTTTCCATTCCATCCAATCATCCTCTAATTCAGTGGTCGCTTTGTTCTTAATATCTTTTGTAAATATTTTAAAATCCTTCCCGTATTTTTCTTGCAATGTCTGAATAATTTTATCGTAAGTCTCCATTTTGCTCTCCATATGAGTGACAACTATGTCTTTCAGGGCAGTAGTTTCATTTTTATACGCCCCTGAAAGAACAAGTGGCCTTACTAAATCAGCAATAATCTTCTGTGCCTTCATCTTCATCCTTCTCACCTCCTTAGAGAATTTTTCTCTATAATTTTGTGGTTCTGCCTGTGCGCCTCTGCCTGTCGAAACGAAGCGTAGATCCCGTTATCGGGGCCCAGTTAAATTCCGAAGGACCATTTAACCGGGGCGGCTATCGTTGTTCCCTAACTAGTCTTGCGATTTTTGCGCCTTTTTGTTTACCCAGTTAAATCCGCTTTTTCCTTTATTTAACCGGGGCGGCTATTTTTTTTGCGGCTATTATTCTAAGGTCGCCACACAATAAATCACCTTATGCTCTCTATCAGGTCTCGTTCCGGAAAT
>JBDRGH010000344.1:0-2051 GCA_043818015.1 Pseudomonadota bacterium | reverse complement strand
CGGGAGCCGAGATAGTAATTGACGGCGGTCTGACTCTAACCCGCGGATCGACATTTAGCGGTGATGTGGCCTCACTATTCAAATTTGAGCTCTTGAAGTAGTTCAGATCGAAGAAGAAGGTAGGTATATAGGGATTCATTCTTGTCTTTTCCGGCTACCCTACCAGAGACGAGGTGTCAAACTCTTTTGAAAGGAGAAACCCCATGGTAAAAAGAATATTAACTAGGAGCTACTTTTTGTTGCCCTTTATTCTCATGGTTTCCATCATTCTTTTCTTCTCGTATACTGATGTGTTTGCCGAAGAGATCAGAGGGGTTACGAAGGATATAATCAAGATCGGTATAATTGCTGACATGACTGGTCCTGCATCCGCCGGGGCCCGTCCTGTTATAGAAGGCAACAAAACATACATTTGGTACATTAACGACAGAGGAGGGATTCATGGTAGGAAAATCAAACTGATTGCTGAAGATAGCCGTTACTCAATACCGCACTCAATGGCTGCATTCAAGAAGCTTACCTTTAGAGACTGCGTACTTGCCATCCTTGGCCCCCACTTGACCGGTGAATGCGTAGCCTTGACCTCCCAGATCACGAAGGAAAAGATTCCGGTTATCCCTGCCAGCAGCTCAGATCTCTTATTTAAACCACTTAAACGATACATGTTTATTTTCGGGTGTAAGACCTCCAGTTACGTTAATGTCTTATTCGATTACATGTTTAAGAATCTGAAAGCAGAGAGTCCAAACTTGGCTGTAGTATATGCCGATTTGGAGTTTTCAAAAGTTATAATGAAATGGGTCAAGGAGAGAGCCAGATTTGAAGGATTGAAACTCCACGAGGAAGTCCTTAATTTGGGAGCTATGGATGCAGTCTCGCAGGCACTCAATTTAAAGAGGGCCAAGCCTGATTACGTGATTGTGGCTGAACTCGTTGGTACGACTGCGGCCCTATTGAGAGACGCAAGGAAATTTGGTTTAAGGACTCAGTTCATGGGGGTTTATACTGCAGTTGAGGATGACATTGTCAAGATTGCGAGGGAAGCGGCAGAGGGGTACATCGGGGTTCATTCTTTTGCCTCGTGGAACGATGATACCCCAGGAATGGCTGAGCTAAGAAAGGTGACCCTCAAGTATCATCCAGGAACGGAGTTACCTTACCGAAGCAAGACCTATACCATAGGATGGGTTGACTCAGTGATAATGACAGAAGGATTGAGGCGAGCGGGTAAGAATTTGAATGCTGAAACCTTGGTAGAAGCCCTAGAGACCTTAAAAAACTTTGATACTGGTGGGTGTAGTCCTCCTATTACTTGGAGTAATACTAGCCATGCTCCAGGAGATTATTGCAAGATTTATCGGCCGATGTGAAGAAGGGAATCGTAGTGCCCATTACAGAATGGCTGAAGCCAGCTCATCTAAAATAAGCTTGTTTGGAAAGGAACGAACGAATTAAGGTAAATTTTGGAAATTCTCCCACTATTCGAGTCATAGTATCCACTTGTGTTCTCTAACCCCTTCTCAGGAGGATATCATTTGCGTAGGTCCCTTCTAAACCCCGATGCTAACTTACGAGGTATAAAGAGTAAGATTTTGCTAAAGTCAATATCAATTTATCATACCAGGAGGAAGCCATGAAAAGAATAATGGTTTTTGTATTCATATTGGTACTGACCCCTCTTTTATTTGGAGGTACAAGGTTGGGCAATGCCAAAGAGACAAGGGGGGTAACAAACGATACAATAAAGGTCGGGGTAATAGAGGATCTAACGGGGCCGGTATCAGATTCTTGTAAACCAATAGCAGACGGCATAAAGAATTACTTTCTCTATACAAATGACCAAGGAGGAATTAACGGGCGAAACGTAAGGGTAATCATTGAAGATAATCGCTATTCGATACCTTTAACGCTAGCATCCTTTAAGAAACTTCTTCACAGGGATGAAGTGTTTGCTATGGATTCAGCCCCTACGGGGGGAGTTACTGCTCTGTTTTCACTAATCGAAAAGCATAAGGTGCCGTTTATGACTGCAAACATGGCCTATACCATGA
>JBDRGH010000343.1:0-2078 GCA_043818015.1 Pseudomonadota bacterium | reverse complement strand
TTCATAAGAACGCAACTATAGACTGGGCCATGAAAGAGAGTGCCAGAGCAAAACTCATGGTTATCGTGAAGCGCACCTTGAACAAATATGGGTACCCGCCAGACAAACAACAAAAAGCCGTTGATACAGTGCTCAAACAGGCTGAAGTGTTGGCCGATTATTGGGTGAATAAGTAAAAATCATGGACGAGAATATTCCTTCCACATCCAAAGGAATACTGTTCGTTGTTGCCACGCCGATCGGCAACCTCGAGGATATTACCTTCAGAGCCGTGCGTGTACTAGCGGAAGTTGCTCTTATTGCCGCCGAGGATACAAGAAGGACAAAAATTCTGCTGAGGCATTACAACATTAAGACCCCTTTGACCAGTTATCACGAATACAACAAGGTTGAAAGGGGCAAAGAACTTATGTCTAGGCTGGAGGCTGGCGAGAATTTAGCCCTCGTTTCAGATGCTGGTACCCCCGGTATTTCCGACCCGGGTTACCACCTCATTCAGCTCGCCCTTCAAGGTTTCATCTCTATCATTCCCATCCCTGGAGTATCCGCGGCAATTACCGCTCTCAGCATCTCCGGGCTTCCTACAGACAGGTTCATCTTCGAGGGTTTTTTACCGAGCAAAGCCAAGGCGAGAAGGGACCATATTGAGAAATTCAAGGAAGAAAAGAGGACTTTAATCTTCTACGAATCACCTAACAGGTTAGAGGTTACGCTTCGCGATTTACTCCTGATATGTGGAGACAGGGAGGTGGTAGTCACCAGAGAGTTAACAAAGGTCTTTGAAGAGATCATAAGGGGGAGAATAACTGAAGTCTTAAACCGGCTAAAAGATAGAAAAATCAAAGGAGAGATCACCCTCTTAGTGTCGGGAAAGAGGGACCGCGACGGGAGAGGTGACTTTTCAATACTCGAACTGCTTCAGGCCTATCAGAAAAAGTACAATCTACCTGTGAAGGACTTGGTCAAGATGATTTCAGAAGAGAAGGGCATATCTAAAAGAGAAGTCTATCAGGAAAGCCTGAAATTAAAAAAGGAAAAAAATGTTTGCCTAACCTAAAGTTAACCGTTATAATCCCCGATAGTTACTCAGTAATGGGGGGGGGGAATGGCAAAGATAGATGCCTTCTTTAAGTTAATGAACGAACAGGGAGCCTCCGATTTACACATGGTATCTGGCTCTCAACCCATACTCCGTATCACCGGTGAGATGGAAAGGATAAAATATAAGACGCTTCAGAATGATGAATTAAAGGCCATGATCTATGAAATAGCTCCGGAAGAGAAGATAAAAATCTTTGAGGAAACAGGAGATGTGGACTTCGGGTATGAAATACCTGGGTTGGCTCGATACAGGGCCAACTTTTTTCAACAGAAATACGGTGTTGGGGCTGTTTTCAGACAAATCCCCAGTGAGGTCTTAACAGCAGAACAGCTCGGCCTCCCACCTGTAATTACCAAGCTAGCGATGCTTCCTAAAGGCTTGGTTTTGGTAACAGGACCAACCGGGAGCGGAAAGTCGACAACGTTAGCAGCTATAATAGACTACGCAAATAAGAACAGGAAAGATCATATTATTACCGTTGAAGACCCCATTGAATTTGTCCATAAGAGCCAAAGTTGCATAGTAAACCATCGAGAAGTCGGATCACATACAAAGTCGTTTGCGGCGGCCTTGAGAGGGGCATTACGAGAAGACCCCGATATCATTCTCGTTGGCGAAATGAGGGATTTAGAGACTATTGCACTTGCGGTAGAGGCGGCCGCCACAGGACATCTGGTATTCGGAACTCTCCATACTACCAGTGCCGCGAAAACAATTGATAGGGTCATAGAGGTTTTCCCGGCCAATCAGCAGGCTCAAATCAGATCTACCTTAGCAGATGGCGTTAGGGCGGTAATTTCTCAGACTCTATTCAAGCGCATAGATAAGAAGGGGCGATGTGCTGCTCTGGAGATACTTATCTGTACGTCGGCGGTGCGCAATCTGATTAGGGAAGGGAAGACATTCCAGATACCCTCTGCGATTCAGACAGGAAAGAAATACGGCATGCAGCCACTGGATGATGCCATTATGGAGC
>JBDRGH010000342.1:0-2312 GCA_043818015.1 Pseudomonadota bacterium | reverse complement strand
GGGTATTGTGACCGAACGAGACTTTGTGCTAAACATTATCTCAAAGGACTTGAAGCCGAGTTCTATGACGCTGAAAGACATAATGACTCAGCCACTTATCACCGTTGAACCCAACGAAAGCGTTAGTGATGCAGCACGAAAAATGGTCAGATTAGGTATAAGACGATTGCCAGTCATCGAAAATGGAAAACTAGTTGGTATCGTCACCGATACTGATATGATTGCAGTTTCTTCTGAGCTTACGTATATTCTTTCGGACATCATCGAGATGAGTCGGGAACATGTCTCGTTTAACGAAAGTAAAAAATTAACACAGAGTATTTGTGAGAGATGTGGATGTTTTTCGGCTTCTTTAGAGCTCGTAAACGGAACGCTAGTCTGCGATAGCTGTAAAGATGGAGGGAGTTAGTATAGTGGGTAGGAGAAGTGATTAAAGATCATGAAGGTCCAAAGCATAATGTCTAAGAATCCTGTATTTGTCAAAGATGATGAGTTCATGACTAGGGCACGTCAATTGATCCGAGATTCGCACTTCAGGAGTTTGCCGGTAGTTGATAGCTCTCGTAAAGTCACTGGAATTATCACGGAAGAAGAAGTTCTAAAAATTATATCCACAAAGTCAAATGTGACCGTCAAAGGATTTACCCGAGAGTGCCCGATAGTTACACCTTTATGTGACATAAGAGATGTCGCAATAACGATGGCAAACGTCAAAATGGGTGGACTACCCGTAGTTAGGTCCTCACAAGATAGGGAATTGTTGGGAATGGTCAGCATGGTGGACATATTTAAAAATATAGATCTCAATAAGATTCCTAACAAAGAGGTAAAGGAGATAATGACCTCCAAAGTCAAAGCTTTTTCTCCTAAAGACCCAGTATCAAAGATCTGGGCGAACTTCATCAAACTAGGATATTCTGGGTTCCCTGTAATCAAAAGTAAGAGAGAGATCGTAGGGATGATCACTCGCCAAGACATAATCAAAGCTGGTTGCGCCAGGAGCGGTGAGGAGTGCTCCCCACCAGTAGAAAAGATAATGAGCACCAATGTATACTCGGTTACTCCGGATAATACAATAAAAGAGGCTGCATTAATGATGATGAAACATGACATAGGTAGATTGCCTGTTGAAAAAAATGGCAAATTGGTTGGCATAGTCGATAGATATGACCTGACAGAAGCAGTGATACGATGAGAAGGCATGAGGGTAGCTCTCCATTCGATAGAGGGCCTATAGAGTTCAAATCAAGAGTTTCATCTCGTCCAGGAGATGTGATGATGTTAGCATCCAAGGATGTGGTCACCGTTCCACCGACTATGACTATCATGGGCGTCGTGAAAACGATGGTAACCTATGGCTTTCGAAGGATGCCTGTCGCAGATGCCGGAACGAATCGGCTCGTAGGAATCATTACATCCGTTGACCTGATAGATTTCTTTGGAGGGGGGGAGCGATATAATCTGGTCGTGAATAAGTATGGTGGAAATCTGCTAGCTGCCATAAACGCTGAGGCTAGGGAGATAATGAAAAGTGACGTGGTAACATTGACAGAGGATAAATCCCTAAAGGATGCATTGAACGCTATGATCAAGCATAACACCGGCGGATTGCCTATTGTAGATTATAAGAGTCAGATAGCTGGCATAATCTCTGAGCGCGACTTCATGGGCTTGATCGCTGGGAAGCAGACCGGAAAATTCGTCAATGAATACATGAGTGAACGCGTGGTAACAGCTAACCCTAACATGTCTTTAAATGAGGCGACCAAAATCATGGTCAGTAACGTGTTTAGGAGATTGCCAGTCGTCGTTGATAGCGTATTATTAGGGATAATTAATGCAACAGATATCGTCAAGTTTCTTGGTAGTGGTGAAGTATTTAGCAAATTAATCACTGGCCATATAAACGATGCTTTTGGTTTACCCATTAAGACGCTTATGTCCTCTGAAGTCGTCACCATAGAACCGGATGCCGACATTGGCAGTGCAGCCGAGATTATGATGAAAAAAGACGTTGGATCACTGCCGGTTCTACAGGAAGGAAAATTGGCAGGAATAATCACTGAAAGTGATTTTTTAAGAGCGCTGACTGATTGATTGATATCAAGGTAAGGAGTCCATGAGTTTTTGATTTGCTTAGGTTTTCTTTTTCGGCATCTTATGGAGATGCTTTTTCAACAACATTAATCTCATCATCTGTCAATCTAAAACATTGCCAAAAACCATCGATGAGATGGCTCTGATGCTCTTACTTTAAAAACGCCCCAATCTTCTCCAGTGCCTCTTTTATTTCTCTTCGAGAGACTGCATAG
>JBDRGH010000341.1:0-2677 GCA_043818015.1 Pseudomonadota bacterium | reverse complement strand
AGTCATAGATGGGTCAAAAAACCTGTGCTTCGGAGCGGAAAAGGGAATTTTTCAGGAGTCACTACTTAAGATACCCATAGAAGCCTAGTCCGGAGCAGGAAATGGTTGATTCTACATTTTATCCGGTACTCAAAGAACGATTCAGGACTCTCTTGCGAGAATGCTGTAGTTTCGACTTGGTAAGTATGGAATTTGTACCTGGTGACGCATCGAAACGGGAGTATTTTCGACTCCGTCTCAGTGAGGGAAGTTTGATCGGTGTCTACGGTCATGATGAGAAGGAGAGTCGTTCCTTCGAATATTTCTGTAACCATTTCTATTCCCTGAGACTCCCGGTCCCTAAGTTGTATGCAAGTAGCATTGACCAGGGAGTATACATAGTTGAGGATCTTGGAGAGGAAACGCTGGCAAAGAGGATTTCTGATCCGGCTATATCCAGGGAGGAAGTAGTTTCTCTCTATATCCAGAGTGTGAAGGACCTGGTGCATTTTCAGATCCTGGGTCATAGAGGCCTTGATTATGAGAATAACTGTCACCAAAGACCGGTACTTGACCGAAAGAACATAGAAGAAGACCTCGGGTATTTTACGAAGTATTTTCTCAGTGTGGCAAACGACTTTTCAAGCTTATCTGGGATAGATCATGAGCTAGACAAATTGACTGATATCTTAGCGGAGCCTCAGCCAATGTTCTTTCTCTACCGAGATTTCCAATGCAGGAATATCATAGTTCGTCCGGACAAAAGCCTTGGGTATGTTGACTTCCAGGCGGGACGTAAGGGCCCGCTCCAATATGATGTAGCGACCTTGCTTTATGCTTCTCAAGCAAATATCTCGGATGAAGAGAGAGAAGTCGTCCTAGTCGAATACTTAGATCAACTGGAAAGGGTAATGGATTCCCAGGGCAACTCAGAAGGGGATGGAAGCGCTCCGAATTCGGTTAGACCAATAGGCTGTGATGACTTTATGGCGAAATATTATTTTTTTGTCCTTCTCCGGATATTGAGGGCTTTAGGGATTTATCTTTTCTTGGCAAAAGAAGGGGAGCATTGGCGATTCTTGGGAGGAGTTCCTTCTGCGCTGAAAAACCTCATGACTGTCTTTTCCACACATGGATTCTTGGGTGACGTTTTTCCTCACCTTCAAGAATTTGCGGATCGATTGAGTGAAGAGGAAATCTTTCTCTCTCCCGAGAGTTTGATGAAATTGATTAAGGCAAGATGAAACATCTTCTCTTCCGCCGCCGAGTGGAGGCAAATTCAGTTTAATTTCATGGATGAGAAACTCATCGTTTCAATTTACAGTTTCAGCTTTAACTATTCTCTCGCCACTGAAGACCCCTATGGCCACGGGGGATATGTGTTTGACTGCAGACAGCTACCCAATCCAGGCAAAAAAAGAGCATTCGAAACATATAGTGGGCTGGATCAATCCGTTATCGATTATCTTGAAGGCTATCCAGAAGTCCATCGGTTTTATAACCACACGCTGGAGCTTGTAAGAAGTCATTGTGAGAATTTTGTTCTCCGGGGTTTGGAGCATCTCATGGTATCTTACGGTTGTACAGGTGGGCAGCATCGATCGGTCTACATGGCTGAAAGGTTGAAACGCGACTTAATCTTGGCGGGATTTGAGACCGAGTGCATTCATAGGGAGAGGTTCCGGTGGGACCTTCTCTTTTCCCGTCCGTGCGAAAAGGCATTTATTTTGGCTGCAGGGTTGGGGACGAGGTTATTGCCTGCAACAGAGAAGGTACCAAAGGCACTGGTTGAGGTCGGTGGTGAGGCAGTGATTGATTTGGTATCGAAGAGACTAATCGAAGCAGGGGTAAAAGAGATAGCTGTAAATACCCATCACCTGGGTGATCAAGTGACAACCCATCTAAAGAATACCCACCTGGACTGTCGTTTTACGACGATACACGAACCTGAATTGCTGGATACAGGGGGAGGCCTAAAGAATACGGAGGGTTTTTGGGGAGGTGAACCTTTCTTCGTTCATAATGTGGACGTCTTGAGTGAGACTGACCTGAAGTTAGTCTATCGTTACCATTTGGCATCAAAGTCCATGGTTACTTTGGTAGTTCAAGCACGCCACTCGACGAGTTATTTTATCGTCGATTCCATGGATACCGTTTGTGGGCTTTATTATTGTAAAGAGGGTCTTCTTGATATTCGAAAGCAACCCGAGGGCCAAGTCCGATCTCTGGCTTTTAGCGGAATTCATGTGGTTTCCCCAACTATATTTAAAGAGATCAAAGAAACAGGTAGTTTTTCTATTATCAGCCTTTACCTGAGATTAATCGAAGAAGGGTTTCTGATCTCTGCATATAGTGACGACTGTCATTTTTTTTGCCGATATGGGAAAGCCTGAGGGTCTCAAGAAGGCTTCCGAGTGGGTTTCGAAATCGAAAGCCGGAAGCCCCGACCTTAAACCCGAGATGTGAGGTCGGGTAAGATGTTGTGCGTTCCTGCTAGCAGAAACCCTTGCAGGAGTTTCCCGAGTTTCTGGCGAAGTATTTTCGGAACACCATGATTTCATTACTAATCTGGCATTATTTAAGTGAACCCCTTTATCCCTTCGCTCAGGTACTTCCGCAGTGACCCTTTCGGGGCTCGCCCTCGACCTGTCTGCGTGCAACGCACAGGCAGGTGGGTACCCCACTGCTCCAGCAAATT
>JBDRGH010000340.1:0-3031 GCA_043818015.1 Pseudomonadota bacterium | reverse complement strand
GGCCTGGCGCAAGCGCCAGCGTCTGGGCCAGGGGGTCAAGGATTCAAGGATTCGAGTGAACTAATAAGAGACTCAAATATTATTATCTGGAGACTTGGGTTACATTGAGGCTGGGGAGTTAAAGAAGCTTCAAGAATAACTGGTTTGGCTGGAAACACATCATAAGTCCGGGAATAGGATGATTGATGAAACTGCAAAAGGTATAAAGGGTTGACCGGATGTTTGAAGGAATGCCATGAGGGAACAGACCAGGAAGCAAAGAAAGGAACTAACATGAAAGCATTGGTAGTTGGTGGGACCGGCCCCACAGGTCCATTCGTGCTGGAAGGACTACTACAACGAGGCTATGAAGTAACCATCCTTCACCGCGGAACTCACGAAATAGACCTTCCTACTGAAATCGAACACCTCCATGGTGATGCGCATTTCGTGGAGACCCTTAACGAGACCCTGGGTTCACGTACGTTTGACATAGTGATGGCAATGTACGGAAGGTTACGTTATGTGGCCGAAGTGATGCGGGGCAGAACTGAAAGGTTGATATGTGCAGGGGGCGTCGCGGTCTATAGGGGATGGTTTGATCCGACTCAAAACCCAAATGGACTTCCGTATCCCATTCCGGAAAATGCACCCTTGACTACCGGTTCCGAAATTGACACTTTCTCCCATTTGATGGTGCAAAGTGAACTCGCCGTCTTGGAGAGCCACCACTTGGGCTTCTATAATGGCACTGTTCTCAGGTTTCCCATGGTTTATGGCCCAAGGCAGCTTATTCCGGGCGAGTGGAGCGTAATGCGCCGCATACTCGATGGCAGGAAACAACTGATCATACCTGATGGTGGTCTCACCGTTGAATCGAGAGGATACGCAGAAAATATGGCTCATGCGTTATTGTTATGTGTTGATTATCCGGAAAAATCAGGTGGACAGGTCTACAACATAGCAGACGAAGACGCTTTGAGCTTAAGAGAATGGATAGCGATTATCTCTGAGGTCATGAGTCATGAATGGGAGTTGGTCAGTATGCCGGCAAAGCTTGCATTGCCTTCCATGCCTTACGGAATGTGGGCTCGACCCTTCGTTAACGAAACGGGCCAACTTCATCACCGCGTAATGGATTTAACTAAGATTCAGACTCAATTGGGTTACGAGGATCTCTTCATACCAAAAGAAGGGCTACGGAAGACGATTCAATATTATTTGGATAATCCTCCTGATCGGGGAGGTGAAATTGAACAGAGGTTAAATGATCGTTTTGACTATGAGGCAGAAGATAAGCTCACTAAAGAATATAAGAAGAGTCTACAAAAACTCTCCACCATATTTTCAATAGATAGATGGCGTCATCCCTATCCCCACCCGGACAAGCCCAAAGTTAAGAGAGACCAGAGAGGAAGATAGTGGGATAGCAAGATTTCAGTGGGGAAAAGGTACTCTGATCTTGGAGAGAAATGGCATGAGCGGACAAGCGGCAAATAAAGCCCTGCAAGGTTTGAGAATAGTGGAACTCGCTGAGTTCGTCTCCGGCCCGTATTGCTCCAAATTATTGGCGGATCTCGGAGCCGAAGTTATCAAGATAGAAAAACCTGGAAAGGGCGATATGGCGAGAACGAGGGGACCTTTTCCAAACGACGTGGCCCACCCTGAGCAAAGCGGCCTCTACCTTTATCTGAACATCAACAAACTGGGGATTACGTTAGACCTGGAAAAGGAAAAGGGCAGGGAGATTTTTCTTGAATTGGTGAAGAGAGCCGACATTCTCATAGAAGATGTGCCTGTGAAGCTTAAAGAGAAGATGAGAATTACCTATGAAATCCTGGAGGAAATAAACCCCCGGTTGATAGTAACTTCCATAGCACCTTTCGGTCAAACAGGTCCGTACAGGGACTATAAGGCATATTATCTGAATTCCTATCACGCTGGCCATTTAGGTTATTTGACACCTCCAGAGTCTCCAAACCTTGACCGAGAACCTATCAAGGCAGGTGGATTCTTCGGAGAGTATTGCTGCGGATTAAGTGGTGCAGTAGCAACGCTTGCAGCCTTACATGGGAGAAGCCACACCAAAAAAGGACAGCATGTTGATGTGTCGAAACAAGAGGCACTTATTGATCTGGACAGATACCTGGCCGCCTTTTACCCAAACGAGGGGCAGAATCCGTCAAGATTGCCGAGACAAAGTGGAATGGGGAGCATCTTTCGTTGCAAAGATGGCTATGTAATGGTGAATTTTATTGAGGGCTATCAATGGCAGGGACTCATGGAATTGATGGGCCGTCCGGACTGGGCCGAAGGTGATAGATTCAGAGAAACAGCGTATCGGACTGAGCACTTTGGGGAGATTGAACAACGCGTTGGAGAATGGATGGAGAGTCAACCAAAGGAAAAAGTTTACCATGAAGGTCAAAAGTATGGGTGCGTTACTGCCGCCGTATTATCTACCCAAGAGATATGTTGCTCTGAACAAGCAAAATCAAGGGGGCTTTTTGCCACCATTGATCATCCAGTGGTAGGCAGACTTCTGTATCCAACAGTTCCCTACCGTTTTTCAAGAACTCCCTCGTCTGTAGTCCGTCATGCTCCTTTGCTGGGGGAGCACAATGAAGAGATATACTGTGACATATTGGGTTATACCGGGAAGCAGGTTGACTCCTTAAAAGAGAGGGGAATAATTTAGAACTGGGGAAGGAAAGTGATTTGAGTAAAGCTGCCCTGAACGGAGTGAGAATCGCCGATTTTAGTATTGCATGGGCTGGAGCCCACATTGGGACTCTACTCTCATTTTTTGGCGCCGAAGTCATTAAGATTGAGACGAGGCTGTGGCCCGATCACACGAGGCGCCTTTCTGTAACATCGGGGGAGACGTTTAAGGATTTAGATCACTCTAAAGCCTTTAGTTATATTAATTTGAATAAATTGAGTGTCACTCTTGACTTAACGAAAGAAGAAGGCCAGGAGCTGGCGAAGAAAATAGTAGAAATCAGTGATGTTGTTATTGAAAATCTGCGGTTCGGAAGAATGGAGAGTTTTG
>JBDRGH010000339.1:0-4294 GCA_043818015.1 Pseudomonadota bacterium | reverse complement strand
GGGCCTTGCCCACGACAGGCGCATTAGAAAGTTCACGTTGCTTAGCAAAGAGTTGGATCACGATGAGGATGAACTCACCGCTACCCAGAAGGTAAGAAGGGCAGCGATTCGTGAGATGTACAGGGACGTCATTGCGGCGGTTCACGATACCGGGCATGATGTGTACAGTGACAATTAGATAAGAAAGACGAGGATGAGAGATGTTTAGTGATCAATTACATTTTTTGGCTCAACTTGTAGTGAGCGGTATTACGGTTGGAAGTGTCTATTCCCTAATCGCCTTGGGGTTCGTTCTTATTTACAAGGCCACGGATGTACTCAACCTGGCCATAGGCGAGTTAATGATGCTGGGGGCCTACTTCTGTTTCACCCTCATCACTACTTACAGGATCCCCTATATTCCAGCTTTTTTAATAACACTGGTCTTCTCGGCGCTCTTGGGTCTCTTGCTCGAAAGGATCATTTTACGGCCTATGATCGGCGAGCCGATACTTCCCATAGTTATGATCACGATCGGCCTCGGTACGGTGTTTAGGAGCATCATAGGAATGATCTGGGGACCTTTGAACTATGTATTCCCCGGTCCTTTTTCAGAAGAACCGCTAATGCTTGGGACGATAGCGGTTTCTCACGTACACTTATGGGCAATGATAGTTGCCATTCTTGTTATGACAGCATTTTTGACCTTCTTTAAATTCAGCACGCTGGGCATTGGTATGAGGGCAACAGCCGAGGACCAGGATGTAGCATTCTTGATGGGTATCAGTGTGAAAAAGGTAGTAGCCGTATCTTGGTTGATAGCAACCATTGTGACTTCGATATCGGGCATCTTCCTGGCAAATATCAATCTGTTAAATCTGAACCTATATTTTATCGGATTGAAGGCCCTACCCGCAGCCGTCCTGGGAGGACTCGACAGCATTGCAGGCGCCATGATCGGAGGAGTACTAATAGGGGTACTTGAGAACCTTGCCGGTGGATACCTAGATCACCTGTTCGGTGGGGGCGTCAAGGAGGTAGCAGCATTTATGGCCCTCCTTCTGATAATGATGATAAGACCGTACGGCATTTTCGGCACTAAAGAGATAGAGAGAGTGTAAAACGAAACGAGGTGTGTATAGATGACCAGTGGAGATTTCAAAACAAGTTATCAGGCTGATATGGCGATATTTCAAACCCCTTGGATAAAAGTCTGGATGGCAGCATTTCTCGCTTTCATGTGTTACTTCCCATTTTGGGCAGGTCCGTATTTGACCTATGTTGTGAACCTGGCCGCAATCGCTACGATCGGTGCGCTCGGTCTTAACCTGCTGACAGGGTTCACCGGTCAGATATCTCTCGGGCACGGGGCCTTTCTGGCTATAGGGGCATATTCTGCGGCCATACTGACCGCTGATGCTGGTTTTCCTTTTTGGCTGGCGCTGCCCTTTGCGGGTCTAATCACTGCTACTTCGGGATTGATAATCGGGATACCGTCACTGAGACTCAAAGGACTGTATCTCGTAATGACTACCCTTGCATTCAGCTTTATCGTTCAGTACGTAATAATAAAATGGGAGGGCTTAACGAGGGGTTCAACGGGCATGGGTGTCCCGTCACCCAGGATTTTTGGTTACATAATAGACAACGACAGGGCCTTTTACTTTCTCATTATGCCTATAGCGGCCATAGGGCTGATCTATGCCAGGAATATTATCAGGACCAAGGTAGGCCGAGCCTGGGTTGCTATAAGGGATCGAGATATATCAGCTGAGATAATGGGGGTTAATCTGACTAAGTACAAGATTATGTCGTTCTTCATCAGTTCGTTCTATGCGGGGGTAGCGGGTGGCTTATATGGATATTATATAACCGATATCAGCCCGGAACATTTCCCCCTTACCCTATCTATCGATTACCTCGCCATGATTATCATCGGAGGTATGGGTTCAATTTTGGGCTCTGTCTTTGGGGCAATGTTTGTAACCATGCTGCCTGAAGGGATACGGATAGCTGCAGATGTTTTTGGTACGCAGTACCCTCTCCTGGTAGACAGGTTCTTCGAACTGAAGGTAATGGCATTCGGGATCGCAATAATTCTCTTTCTTATGTTTGAGCCCGCCGGTATATACGGACGTTGGGTAAAAACGAAGATATACTATAAGTTGTGGCCCTTTACGTATTAGTCTTCTCTTCTCGTTGACAACGGTGAAACTGCCCCTTCCGAAGGGGCAGTTTTTTTCGAATGCTCGTTGGCCCTGCCCTGTATCCTTCCCTCCTTGACTTTCAATAGCCGTTATGTAAGAATCTTATTGCCGCATGGGACGTTCACTTCACCTCCTTTGCACGCGGAAGGGGATATAAATGAAGAGGATATTTATCGAAGATATAAAGCAAAATGATAAGGTGGAAAGCGTCTTCCTGGTAAAAGCGAAAAACCTGGGTATGTCAAAGAATGGAAGGCCCTACCTTAATCTGAGACTGGGAGATAAGACAGGACAGATAGAGGCAAGGGTTTGGGAGAATGTGGAATACCTCTCCACCCTATTTGAAAAAGACGATTTTATTACGGTAAAATCCAGGGCATCCCGGTACCAAAACGAGCTCCAGTTGGTGCTTTTTGATTTGGAGAGGTGTTCCAAGGATGAGGTATTTATCGATGACTTTTTGCCAAGAACCAATAAAAATATTGAGAGAATGTTCGGGGAGCTGGTAGAGATGTCTAAGGGGGTGAAGAACATATATTTGAGAGAGCTTCTTGACCTTTTCTTTGAAGATGAGGAATTCACAAGACTCTTCAAGATCGCCCCAGCCGCAAAAGGGTTGCATCATGTCTACATCGGGGGGCTCTTAGAGCACTCTCTCTCGGTGGGAAAGCTGGCCTTGGACGTGGCTAGGCACTACGAAGGAATCAATACCGATCTCGTTCTAACAGGGGCAATCCTCCACGATATCGGCAAGATCTATGAACTCTCCTACGAAGGATCTTTTGACTATACCGACAAGGGAAGACTCTTGGGCCATATTACTATAGGGGTTGAGATGGTCGAGGATAAGATAGTAGCGGTTGCAGATTTCCCCAGTGACTTAGCGATGCTCTTGAAACATCTTATCGTGAGTCACCACGGTCACTATGAATTCGGCTCCCCCAAGAGGCCAAAGACCGTGGAGGCAATAATTCTATACTATCTCGATGATATCGATTCAAAGATCAGAGCGTTTCAGGAATTCATTGAAAAAGAAAAGAATAAGGGATCCAAGTGGACCGGGTACCACAGATTATTTGAAAGATTTATCTATACAGACACCGGTGCGCAAGACGTCGGCACAGAAAAGGAGGATGGTTCTCTTTGAAGTACAGACGTCGCGTGCTATCGTTTGCCCTTTTTCTACTCCGCGTCACATCTCTGCCGACCAATGACGCCTGCCCCAAAAGCCCCTCAAGGAAAGTGATGAATACACGATTACATAGGTAAGACTGGAGTATACAGCTCCTTCTCCTCTGGCTTTGCTTCCCCTTATAATCGGTTCTAAACCGAGGTTCTGCCTTCTGGATAACACCACTCCTGCTTCCCCTTGTAGATAAGTGGACGTATCTCATATACTCCTGTCAATACTCTCTTTACCCAGGAGCTTCCTGACTTTTTCAAGAAGTATTTTCCCAGTGCCATGATTTCGCTGATAACCTGGCATTCTGTAGTGAACTCTTTTGTCTCTGAGCGAAATTTGCTGGAGTAGTAGGGTACCCATCGAGGGTGAGCAGGAAGGGGAACCCCAAGCCCTTTAGAGGCTGGAAGGGGCAAGTATTCCCCACCTGCGAGCCCCGAAAGGGTCACTGCGGAAGCACCTGAGCGAAGGGATAAAGGAGTTCCCTAACAAGTCAGAAAACTCCAGCCTTTCTACCTATAGCTGAGATTGGACCGGGGGGACAGGGAAAGAGATACCAGGGGAGAATTTTCGGAAAAAAAGTAAATAGGTGTTTAAATTCATTTCAAACCGTGGTAAATTAAATGAGAATAGCGAGTTGCTACTGATAAATGCTAGAGGCAAAAATGCCAAAGAAAAAGTCCCAACAAAGGCCTAAGCCATCAATCTTCGATCTCTTCAATATAAACAAGAAGTCCTATGGCAAGAAAGGGGCACCAAAGAAGACCCATTTCTCTGTCCTCTACTTCATCATTGCCTTTCTGATAATGTTGGCGATCAACAACTACTTCTTCTCGGAAGAGGTTAAACGTATTCCGTACAGTGAGTTCAAGAAGCTCGTAGGGGAAGGCATGGTAGGAAACCTTACCCTGGCACCAGAACTCGTCAG
>JBDRGH010000338.1:0-3747 GCA_043818015.1 Pseudomonadota bacterium | reverse complement strand
ACAGCAGCCGTAGCCCAGCGGTAAAACCATCTGAAGACAGGGCCTACAATGTAGACCATAACAACTGCTGTAAATGTGCTTAGCAAGGCTGTGCCGAATGCCTTGATTAGGATGTCGACGATTTCCGCTCCCATGCCAGACTTCGCCTGCTCCATCCTCCAACCAATGATCAGAAAGCCCCAGAGCGTGCCAATGAAACCTAACTGGATCCATGTCATTTTGTGGTTTCTAGGCAGAGGAAATGATTCGTCGGACCGGGCAATAGTGAAAAATTCTCTGTATTTGATGAGCTTCCATGAACTGCGAAGTATTGAACCGGAAAACAGGACCAAAATAAGAGGCGTAACCGCGGAGAGATCCACGCTAATTTTCTCAAGGAAACCCTTCACTTCCTGAACTTTTTTCCCAAAAAGTCCTATTTCCGTTGTGTTTACCCTTGGATGGGTTCTCGGATAATTGTCGTCGCCCTTCTGCCCCGCGATGTGCGTCACCCTATCAGGTATGATCTCAATGTTGACCCATAGGTAGGAGCATGACATGACGAGCGTAACGAATGAGAGTATCAGGAAGAGATAGCACGAACCAAGGCGAGGTGAAGTGATAATTGTATTGTTCATTACATTACCTCTTTTCATTGAGATATTCTCTAGCGCCCTTAGCATAGAGGCAATCAGGAGCAAGACGGACGATTGTTTCGAAATCATGTCTTGCTTCATCAGATCGCAACATCATCTTGTAGAGGAGACCCCTGTTGTAAAGACATTCCAGGTAATGGGGGTTCCTCTTCAGAGCTTCGGTGAAATATTCAATGGCTTTTTGCTTGTTCTCGTCTTGGAATGTTTTGCCAAGAAAGTAGTATACCCATGGAGTGTCTACTTGGTTCTTACGGGCCTGGATTAATAGTTTTCTAGCTTCCCCATAGTCTGCCTCATCAAGAAGGATTTTAGAAAGACTGAAATAGGCATTTCCAAACCTTCTATCACTCCTCAAAGCATCGAAAAGATGCTTCTTTGCTTCTCCATCCCTCAAGTGGCCCTCTTCTCCTACCAGCGCATTAGCAAGTTGGCATAATACATCCGAGTCAGTTGGATTTCGCTCTGACTTATTTCTCCAATATCTGACTGAAATTCTTTCTCTTGCTACGTGGTTCCATCGACTGGAGGGATAGTTGTGGCAAAACGTTTTGTACCCCTCGTATGTATTTTTCTTTTCCGCTGTTTCGATCGCCTTGAGCTCGTTTAAGCGGTCTTTCGCCTTTTGAGTGTACCTCCCATTCGGGTAACGCCTTAGAAATTCTTCATAGCTTTGATGGCTGAAAGTCTTCTCTGCGATCTCCCACCTGAGTTCTTCGCAGAATTTTTCAACATCAGACACATGTTTCCCTTGAGGAAACTTGGAGAGATATGCGAGGCAGGCTTCAAGGCCTTTCTTAGATTTGCAGGCCTCCCACATGGCCTCTTCCGGGGCCCTACCTGTCCTTCGAACTTCTATCCTAACCGGATCCATGCAGAAATTTGGCTCAGTGCATGCTTGGACACCAATGAAAATCGGTTCAGCACCAATTTTATCCACGAGTCGAATTGGGACATCGGCCTTTTTCACCTGTGCTGGTAGTATATCTCCAAGCCATGGATTTGGTGGCAGAGAGACTGTTGAGGCTTCCGAGGTGAAGAGTCGAAGCACCACGTTTCTCTCTTTTCTTAGGCCTTCATTCTCCACAGTGACACAAAGGACGGCTTGTTCGTCAGGACTGAGTAACCCGTCACCGTCAGTATCTTTGATCTCGATCGAAGTATTCAATAATAGCGGACTTGAGCTGACCTTGATCTCTTGGAAAAGTGGTTCAAAGCTCTTCCCAGAAGATACGTCTAATGAAACCTTAATCGTTATGATACCTTCAGGTACATCTCTATCTACTTGAATAGGGAAGCGAACAGTCCTTTGTGTTCCAGAAGCAACATCTCCAATATGTAATTTGGGAAGCATAGTCACTCCCTTGCCTTCAACGGAGGTCGTTACTACCACGTCTCTCGCCTCTTTATTGCCGCTGTTTCGGACGGTGACAATCATGTCCCTTGATTCACCTGCGTGAATAATGGCATCTCTATCTGGGCCTTCGATTTTGCACAAAAGGGTAAGCAACGGCACTTTCTCAGGCTTGGCCTTGAATCTAATTTCTCTTGTAATCCTTTCAAGACATTTCCCTTCCCTTTGGGTGAGATCTATGATGACATTCGTTGAGCCATTTTTTATCTCACTTATTGGATGCATTAGAAATTCACGGAACGTAATTTGGCGAGGAAGAAGGCTCTTGATATCTTGGTGTGCAGGTATGGCGAGGTGTATCGGGGCAGAGGCTCCGATCTTGACAACAAGATCTTTTATCTCTGCCGTCCCTTCGTTCTTTACAATGACGACAATTGAAGCGGTCTCTCCAGGTTCCAAAAAGCCATCAGTGTTTTGGTCCCGAAGTTCGCAGGCCAACTTGATGGAGCACTCAGCAACTGGAACCCCAACCTTGTCCCCTGTCGATACTTTCGGAACCTCCTTCTTAAAAGTAGAACATGCGTAACTACTCAAAATCACAAAAAGAATGACAACAAGCCTATGTATAAGTGAGTTAAAAGTCTTCATAAGTCTATATCTCCTCGGGTATCATCCTGTTCCAATGTTCACGAAGGTCTTCAAGCTGAAGCCTATCGTAGCAATATGCAATGCGGTAAGCTATGCCAGGAAAGGGTGCGAGTTCGTAGGCAAGTCTATATTTCTCGATCGCCTCAGTATAAAACTCTTTGAATTCCAGCACGCCTCCAAACAGAAGAAGTCTATCGCTATTTTCTGGTATGTCATGGATGTGCTTCTCCAAAGACAACAATTCCATGCACTCTGTTTCATTCGCAAGCGAGAAGAACCCGTTTTCCTGAGCGATAATTTCCTTCCCTCTCATAGCCTTAATGGTCCACATGTATTCCTTACCGTGTTCTATCGTTAAGCTATGCTCATCTGCCACTACTTTAGTTTTTGAAGTCCTAACGATCCAGTCGACGCCTTCTATGGAAATATGGTATTGGTCCGCCTCTTTATACGGCCGCCATTCAAAGACAATAGGAAAGCGGAGCTTTCCAAACGGACTCAGTAATAACCCTTGGTACTCACCGAAAACGGAAGAAAAACGGGGGAAAGGATAGGTGAATGCCGTTTCAAACAGGTCTCTCAGTCTCTCCCTGGTTCTCCCCAACATGGCCAATAAATAAGGGGACTTGCGTTTTGTTAGTGCGTCGAATTGGTTCATAAGTAACCTAGCCTTCATTTTATTCGCTTCGGAACGAATCTTTACGACCCTCTTGGTATCAGCATTTCGATATGCTATGCCATGCGTCGGTGCCGACCATTTCTCCAAAATCTCAGAAACTCTTGTGTAATTTGCAAGCATCTTCTTGCATTTAGTGCAGAGGCCTAAATGGCTTTCAACCTCAAGCAACCGCGCCCCTTCAAGCCTTCCCTCCAGATACTCCTGAATGGTACCTATTTCTATGTGTTTTTCATCTTGCAAAGCATTATACTCCAAATTTTCAGAATTCTCTCAGCTAACTCCATAAAATTTCATTCAGAAGATCCTCGATAGGTCTATCAAGCCATTTATTCTTTGCAACAAACAACTTCACATTTTTCAAGACCCTGTATGACCAATTGGCCACATTGTCTTCAGGATTGCCACCAAAATAGTCGCACAGCCGCGTTGATCCA
>JBDRGH010000337.1:0-4564 GCA_043818015.1 Pseudomonadota bacterium | reverse complement strand
GGATCATGGATCAAGAGTACGAAGGTATTATGGCTCCGGCGGACATTCATAATGCGATCTCTTTCTTACTCGAAAGAGCATTCCCTAGAAGCCTGGTATTCTTCGTTTCTGATTTTGCAGACCAGGCTTTTGAAAGAGATTTCACCCCTCTACTGAGGCCGGTAGTAGAGAAAGTCGATTTTGTCCCGGTGGTCATCAGGGATCCTCTAGAGAAAGACGTCTCTCTAGGGAAATCGGTGAGCATAGCAGTACGAGACAATGAAGGAGATGGCAACGCGGAGATTCATATGACTCCCGGGAAACTGAAAGAGATCCAGAGAGTCTCTGCCGTCCATCTTTTGCATCTTGAACGGAACTTCCACCAGGTGGGGATTGAGCACGTGGTATTAGACTCACCTTCAATAGATGATTGTCATCGAGTTCTCTCGGGGTTTTTCGAAAACAGGAAAAGAACGAGAGGATAGGAACATCGACAGAGAAGAGGGACAAGAAAGATGAAGAAAAGGCTGGTCTGGATTGTGACAGTTTTGGTCGTATCGGTCACCGTTGCCTCGGTGTTTCTACTGCGGGCCCCCTCCTTCTTGTGGCCGTGTGAGCTCGTCCCTCAGACAGAGGCAGGACTACCGGAAGGCGAAACCATCCTCGTCAGGACTGCGGCAGGAGATTTCGGGGTTCGCACGGGAGATGTTCTCTCATATCTTGTGGAAGTCCTGTACAACCCTGTCCACGTATCTGAGATTGACAAGACCGGCCTCGATAAGAGCGTGAACCTGAAGCCTTTTGACGTGAAGGATATCAAGAAAACAGAGTTCGATTTAGACCACGACACACGCGTGTACCGCATAGAATATGAACTTCAGTCTATCGACACGAAGGTCGATACTGTTTATGAGTTCCCCGCCATTGTGGTTCAATACAAGCCCCACGATGGTGTGACATTTGTGGAGGAGACTATCGTGCCAGAGTCCATCTATGTTGCCCCTCGATTGCCTCCCGATCTCAGTAATCTCCAACTGCGACCGATATCAGGAGAGATTGAAGACCCGAGCCGAAAATATCCACCTCCGGCACTATGGACTCTGGGCGGCTTAATAGCAGTTCTGGGCATAGCCATAGTGGCTCCACGAGACTTTCTGCCATGGAGAAAACCAACAAACCAGGAAGGAAAGATCGACAGCGGCAATGTTCTCTGGCAAGCCTATCGCTCTATATACGGAAATGTTGCGATTGGCGCCGAGCCCAGGAGTTTATTCCATCAGATGGATCATACTCTGAGAATAGTCCTGGCCCAAAAAGAGGGGTTTGATTGGCTGGAGGAAGCAGACCTTAATTCCGTGTCTTCTGGGATAAGACCGTCGGTGATTTCGCTGTTTGAGAAATGCCAGGAGGCTCGCGGGGCAGAAGTCATAGAGCAGAGGGAAGTGGAGGAAGCTCTGAGACAGATGGATGACATCTTGAAGTTCTACTTTGGGGAAGAAATGGAAGCGTGGAGGAACTAGCCAGGTTTCTATCCTCTTGCGAAGTCGGTACCCCTCTCTATTTCTGGATAGGGGGAGCAGTCGTATTGCTCTTAGTTTGCCTCTCTGCAATCAGAAAAAGCAGACGGCTCACAATTGACCTGCAGTATTGGCAACGGAAAGTGACGTTCAGAAGTAGGAGAGTCTGGATTTCATCCATCCTTGTAGCTGTCACCTCCATCCTCATGGCTGGGGTCTTGTCTCAGCCCAGAGTCACATCGGCATCAAGTTCCATGCACTACGGGAAGCCGGTGATGGCGGTGATCGATGTTTCGCCAAGCATGGCTACTCAACCTGAAGTAGCACACGATGAAGAGTTGGTGGACAAGCGCACCAGTTATGAAAAGTCCCGCGATATTTTTGGGAGCCTGGTAAGTCAAAACCCCGACATTGACTTTAGTCCTTTGCTTTATTCAACCGAGAGCTATGTCGCTCGATACTTTGCATACAAACCTGAACTATTGAGAGACACCATAGAGAATCAGAAGGAGGTCGAATATCTTGCTATCGGAACTGAAACCGCGACAGCGTTGGCAAAAGCTCGCAAGTTCCTGACTGACAACGTCGAGGGGGATAAAGCCATTGTCCTCATCTCGGACTTACGTGAACCGAAAGGACGAACGGCTGATGAAATCGTGACAGATTTGTCAGCGGGTATCAAGGTTTATGCCATAGTTGTAGGAGAAGCACTTCCGATAGATGAACTCCGATCACTATTCCCAGGGGTCGAGATAGTAGGTATGGATGATAAGTTTGGCATAGACAGAATATGTGCGGAGCTTTCTCAGATACAAAGCTCGCCGATAATGGAAAGAACAGTCTTGTTGAAAAGAAGCTTGATTCCCTTTTTGATTTTGCCGGCTTTGGGGTTAATCACCCTGGGCTTGATACTCAGTGAAACTCGTTTCCGAAAAATACCCTGAGGAGAAGACGTAAAATGGCGAAGGTGAAAAAAGAGGTCGAACGGACCGCAGTCAAAGGAGCTTTTTCCCGGAAGAGAACGGTGGCGGGCATTATCCTTCTCGTGATTGCGGTAGTGCTTATTGGTTCGGGATTCTATCTGCGGTCACAGCCTGATTGGACCCTCAGGACGGACATCAAAGCGCATAATCTGGGTGTGTCAGCCTATGTTGCGCCACCGGAGGCTCTTCCCCCTTCAGAGTGGCGTCCATCGGAATATCCGATGGAAAGAGCTGCGGCGGAATGGCGGAGAGCAGCTACAATAACGACCGATAAGAGAGTCAAGTCTTTGGCTCTTTACAACCTGGCAACTCTGACCTTTATTGTCCTGGCGGATAATACTATCAGTGTTTCGGATGAGGCGCAGTTTGACATGCAGGAAGGGCTCGCGAGTCTGAAGGATGCATTAAGAATGGACCCCGATAACGAGGATGCCAAGTACAATTTAGAGCTTATAGAAAGATTGACGGCGATGATACAAGAAGGGCCAGGATCTCCCAGGCGAGCATACAGCCCGGGTGGCATCAAGGCAGGTTATTAAGCGTACCCTTGGCAGGAGCAAATGATGACCTTCACAAATCCTAACGCCCTTTGGCTCTTACTGGTTTTGCCCCCTTTGCTCCTTGGATTGGGCCTCTGGGGGTGGAAAGCAAAGAGAGAAATAGCCGTGGTGTTTCAATCGGACCTCGAGCGTCTGAGGAGAAACCAAAAGGAGAAGTATGTCCTGGTGGGTGTGCTGATGACACTGCTCATCGGAACTCTCGCTTTGCCCGAGGCCACTTTTTCTGCCCTCCCGGATTCAGAAAGCACTGGTGAAATCATACTGCTTGTAGATGTCAGTGGAAGCATGGCGGCGCAAAAGGCTCTTGGTTATCCCAGCAGGTTGGCAAGGGTTAAGCCAACGCTTTATGAAATCGTGGACAGTATGGAGGAGGTGAGACAGGTAAAGATTTCTCTTTACGGCTTGACCAGTGTCGCCAGATCTCTTGTGCCTTTTGTCGGCAATGAAGACTACCCCTACCTTAGAGAGAGCATCCGCAGAGTTCTCGGTATAAATTCTATCCCCGGTCAGGGCTCAAGCCCTGGACAATCAATACTGGATGTTCTGGAAAAGTTCTCTGAAGGCGAGCAAACCAGGCTTATCCTTCTCTTTAGTGACGGAGATCCCTTTGTTGACCAGAATGACAGAGGAGCGAGTGACGATGAAGGCGGACTTGTGGAGCAGGCAGTAAGAAAAGCAACCGAGGAAGGCGTCAAAGTAATCACTGTAGGAGTTGGAGAACGAGAGGGGGCAAGAATCCCGATCCTGGATGCCGATGGAGCATTCACAGGGGACTACGCCAAGCTGCAAGGGCTTGACTACATTTCCTACCTCAGAGAGGATGGCCTAAAGCGGATTGCCTCCGGGACAGGAGGGAAGTACTTCTTTGAAAACGACATGAGGGGACTGGCGGAATTCACTAAAGGGAATCTCCGTTCGGCAACCGCCGAAGAGAGCACCATAAAAGCCAAGGCTCCTCGGCCCATTGCTCATTGGTTTCTGTTGGCTGCGCTCCCTGTATGGGTAGTTTTTGTGAGGCGTCATTTGCTAGCATAGCGAGCACATATGCAGCCATTGAATTGTCAGGTCGGCTCCTCTCAATCCTGGTTGGTATCGCCGATTATCTATCTTCGCAAATGCTGATCACCCACCATGATTGAACAAAACCCGGGTTGACGCTTTATGTCCCGTGCGGTAAAGTCAGAGTATTGGTTGACCTGGTGTCTTGACACCCTGATTCGTTCAAAAACTTCTCGACCGGGGGCGATCGCTAGCCTTGGTGAGTCGAGTGGGATTCGAACCCATGACACCCTGATTAAAAGCTACAAGAGATATGTCCCTCATAGTGAATCCAGGTAATCCTGAGTGGCTTCATATATTCAGTTTAGCTTCGGTTTATACTCTCTGAGGTAGGATGGAAAAAACGGACACCAAAGTCAGGTAAAATAGAAAGACGGAGGTGTCAGGATGAAAGGGGTTCCACAAGGAAGGTACACGAAGGAGTTTCGAGAGGAAGCGGTAAAAATGGTAACGGAAGAGAGCATAT